>NZ_DATJIY010000123.1:0-8050 GCF_035492835.1 Dinghuibacter sp. | reverse complement strand
GCCTTCAGCTCCTTTTTCACGTCCTCGCTGACGTCCAATCCCTCGATAAATCGGGCCATCGTCTCCTGGGTGATCCCCGAAGCCCCACGGGTCAGCGCCTTGAGCGCTTCGTACGGATTGGGATACCCCACCCGCCGTAGCACCGTCTGGACGGCTTCCGCCACGACCGCCCAGTTGTTGTCCAGGTCACGGGCCATGACGCCTTCATTCAGGATCAGCTTATCCAAGCCCCGGAGGATCGAATTGACCGCCAGCAGCGAGTGCCCCAGCGGCACCCCGAGGTTGCGGAGCACCGTGGAATCGGTGAGGTCCCGCTGGAGACGGGAGACGGGCAGCTTTGAGGAAAGGTGCTCGTACAGGGCGTTGGCAAGCCCCAGGTTGCCTTCGGCGTTTTCAAAGTCGATGGGGTTGACCTTATGCGGCATGGCGCTGGACCCCACTTCCCCTTCCTTGACCTTTTGCTTGAAGTAGTCCATCGAGATATAGGTCCAGATGTCCCGGCAGAGGTCGATGAGCGTGGTATTGATCCGTTTGAGCGCATCGAACTGAGCCGCCAGCCCGTCGTAGTGTTCGATCTGCGTGGTGAACTGCTGACGGGCCAGCCCCAGGCGTCCATCGACAAAAGAATTCCCGAAGGCTATCCAGTCCGTGGCGGGGTAGGCGATGACGTGCGCGTTGAAGTTGCCCGTCGCCCCGCCGAATTTCGCGCCGAACGGCAACGCCTCAAACGCGGACAGCTGCCCGCGGAGCCGCTCCACAAAAACCATGAACTCCTTACCCAGCCGGGTAGGGGAGGCCGGTTGCCCGTGCGTCCGCGCGAGCATCGGGATATCCTTCCAGGAAACGGCGAGTCCATGCAGCTGCGCAACCAACCCGTGCGCAAGGGGCAGATAAGCCGTCGAAAGCCCTTCCTTCCAGCTCAGCGGTATCGCCGTATTATTAATATCCTGGGAAGTCAGCCCGAAGTGCACCCATTCCTTGATGGCCCCCGCGCCGGCCTCTTCGAGGACGGATTTGATAAAGTATTCCACGGCCTTGACGTCGTGGTTGGTGACCTTTTCGATGTCCTTGATCCGGGCGGCCTGCGCCAGCGAAAAATCGTCAATGAGCCCCTGCAGCGCGGACCGGGCGGCGTCGGGCAACGCCAGGAACCCCGATTCGCTGAGGTGGAACAGGTACTCCACTTCTATCCTGACGCGATAGCGGATCAGGCCGAATTCGGAGAAAAACCCGTCCAGGCTTTCCACTTGTCTGCGGTAGCGGCCGTCTATGGGGGAAATAGCGGTGAGCGTTTGCAATTCCATTGACGTATTTTTGCGCGAAATTACACTTTAAACCGCCCGCATTGGAAAAGATTTGGAAGGTTGGCGCTGTGAGCTACCGTAATACGAAGCCCCTTTTGTATGGCATTCTGCGTTCCCCCGAAGTCATGCGCCGCCTGGAGCTGACCATCGACTATCCCGCCATCATCGCCCAGGACCTCGTCAATGGCGACTCGGACATGGGGCTGATCCCCGTGGCGACGATCCCCCGCCTGAAGGAACATTATATCAACGGCAACTATTGCATCGGCGCCGAAGGCCCGGTGGCGTCGGTTTGCCTGTTCAGCGACGTACCCCTGGAAGCAGTGGAAACGGTCCTCCTGGATTACCAGTCCCGGACCTCCGTCGCCCTGCTCAAGGTGCTGCTTCGCTTCCACTGGAAACGCACCCCCACCTTTGTCAATACCCACGAGGACTACCGCGACCGGATCAAAGGTACGACCGCGGGGCTGGTGATCGGCGACCGGGCGCTCGAGCAGCGGGCAAAATCGGCCTACATCTACGACCTTGCAACCGCCTGGCTGGAATTTACCGGTCTGCCCTTCGTCTTTGCCGCCTGGATCAGCAACCGGCCCGTGGACGAGGACTTCATCCGCGTTTTCAACGACGCCTGCGGGTTGGGCATCACTCACCTGGACGACGTCCTCAAGGCGGAGACCCCCTTCCCCGTTTACGACTTAAAAACCTACTTTACCGAGAATATTTCGTACGAATTGACCCCCCGGAAGCGCGAGGGATTGACGCTTTTTCTAAAGTATATCAACGAGTTACAAGGAAAATAGCGCCAAATCGAACAAAACGCCGGCAAAAAGCCGCGGCAGCGATTTGCGTATCTTTAGGCGGCCATGAGGGCCCGCTACCTGAAACCATTGTACCTGGCGATCGCTTGTTGGCTGTGTGCCCGTGAAACCCACGCCCAGCAAACTTTTGCGAACTTCAACGGTCCGCAGACGATCTGCGTGGGCGCGGAGGTGGTGTGGACCAACCTCTCCACCATGACCACGGGGACAACCTACTACTGGAATTTCTCGTACGCCTATACCGATACCCTGGGACGCCCGGGGACCGGGGACAACATACCCCCTCAAACTGCACAGACACCGCTCCCTTATAGTTATTCGACGCCGGGTACATACCGGGTATGCCTGTTCGTCGACAGCAACACGGCCAATCACGTAAGCCAGTGCGCCCAAATAAAAGTCGTCCGCCCGCCGGACTTCACCTTACCCAGGGACACCTTCTTTTGCGACGGCAATACCGTCACGCTAAACGGCCCCACCGCTACCGGCGTGCTCAATACCTGGAGCAACGGCGCCACCACCAACAGCATTACGGTAACCGCCCCGGGCGACTATACCCTCCAATCGCAATTCTACGGCTGCACGTCCAGCCAGACCGCGACGGTCGAGCAGTTTGCCAAGCCGACCCTGGCGTTGCCCCACGATACGGTGTTTTGCGATTCGGGGGTATTGAAATACGTCACGGCGCAGCCGGTTACCTTTATCTGGAACACCGGCTCCTCCGCCGACACCGCCAAGGTCAAGACCAGCGGGCTTTACTGGCTCCAGCTCAACGAGCGCGGGTGTACCGCCCTGGATACGGTCATCTGCAAGGTCATCCCCACCGATTCCCTCACCCTGGGCAAGGACACCACCTTTTGCGGGCCGGGGTTCCTCCAGCACCGGATGGCGGACTCCGTCACGTACCAATGGAGCACAGGCGCCACCGGGGACAGCACCGTCGTCGAAACCTCCGGCCCGTATGCCCTGGAAATAACCGACCACGGCTGTATTTCCAATACCTCGATCCAATGCACCGTGATCCCCAAGCCGCAGGTATGGCTGCCGGCCGACACGACCATATGCGACTCGGGCGCGCTGCGTAATCCCTCGGCGCTGCCGGTGACCTACGCCTGGAACACCGGGTCGACCGTGGACACGGCCAAGGTAAAGACCTCCGGCCGGTACACCGTCACCCTGGACAACGCCGGTTGCTCCGCCACCGGGAGCAGCAATGTCACGGTCCCGCAAACGCCCGCCGTAAGACTGCCGGCCGACACCGCTTTTTGCGGCCCCGGCCAGCTGAAGTATGCGAGCCCGCTACCGGTCATTTATACCTGGAGTAACGGGTCGACATCCAATACGACACCGGTGCCGGCCAGCGGCAACTACACGTTGACGCTCGACAACAACGGCTGTACCGCCACCGCCAGTACCCGGGCGACGGTGATACCGGTCCCGGTGGTGGACCTGGGCCGGGATACCGCCCTCTGCCTGGCCAAAGGCTTTGTGCTCGACGCCGGCAATCCCGGTGATACTTACCGTTGGCAGGACGGCTCGACAACGAGCGCCTACGACGTATTAAAGCCTGGAACGTATACCGTCACCGTCACCGGCAATGGTTGCAGCGCCACCTCCAGCGTAACCATAGGGTCCGCGGACGTGCCCTACATATCCCTTGGCGACAACCTTTCGTTCTGCCCCGGCGAGGTCATTTACCTCAAACCCAGCCCCGACAGCAGCGACTATACCTATAGCTGGCAGGACGGCTCCTCCGACAGCGTCTTCAAGGTAACGACCCCGGGCGCTTACAGCGTCACCGCGACCAACGCCTGTACGAGCTATACCGCTACCATACAGGTTCAGCCGGGCGTTTGCGTGGTCCACGTCCCTTCCGCGTTTACGCCCAACGGCGACGGAAAGAACGATGTCTTCAGGGTATTGGGGACCGAGGTCGTCGATGAGTTCTCCCTGCTCATTTACAATCGATGGGGGTCGACGGTATTCACCACCACCGACAAGCTGGCCGCCTGGGACGGCGGGGGGCAGCCGCCAGGCGTGTACGTATACGAGCTGCACTTCCGCGACGCCCTGACCGGCCGGCAGTATATGCAGAACGGTACGGTTATTCTTGCACGTTAATTAAATTATTTCTACATTTAGCGTCTATAAAATCCATTCCTGATGAACCGATTCTTAGCGGGCCTCACCCTAACGGCACTTGCCTTTAGCCTTTTCGTCCTCCCCAATTCTGGCTGTACCAAGACAAATACGGTTACAGATACCGTCACCAAAAGGGACACGACCATCGTCACCGATACCGTCAAGGTCTATTGGGACACGACCTACAGGCACATCAACGACAGCCTCTGGGCGTATTACAAATTCAACGGGAACCTCGCCGACTCCTCCGGGAACAACCACGCTATTACCTTATATAGCGGGGCCGCATTGGGTATCGATGCCTTCGGCAGGCCGGACAGCGCACTGAACTTTATCGGCGGCGCTTGTCGGGCGATCATCGCCGACGGCACGAATTTCACCGCCCCCGACTTTACCGTGTCCTTCCTGGTGCAATACACCGGGGCCAATACGATCGGACTCGTCTTCAACAAGATCGACTATGACGACGCCACCGGATATACTTTTGGTTTCGGGACCGACGCCGTCTTCTATCCGAACCGTTACCGCTTCTCTTTCAACAACGCCCCGGCAAGCCAGTTGTGCAGCACCCCGATCAGCAGCTCCTGGAACGTCCTGGACTCGAGCGGCGATTATACCCTTTCGGTTAACTCCTGGTATATGTTCACCGGGACGTTCAGTAACGGTCACGCCAAATTTTATAAGAACGGTATCCTCGTGGCGCAGCAAACCCTCCCGGTCAACAACGTGACGTTTTGCAGCAATGCGTCCTTCGAGCTGGGTAACTGGTGGGCCTCGGACAATACCCCGGCGTTCCATGGGAATATGGACGAAGTGCGCATCTATACCCGCGCCATCACCGATAAGGAAGCAAAATACCTCTTCAATACCTTCCAACGGCACTAAAACCGCCTGGATAAATTAAAAGCCCCGGTCAGCTGGCCGGGGCTTTTTTATCGGTGCGCTTCCTGCCCGACGACCTGCAGGGCGATGTCCTGGTCGTCGCGGTGAAACACCACGAGGTCGACATAGCTTACCCCCGGCGATCCTCCGATCCAGCGGTGCATCTGCTCCACCTGTAGGGGTTCCGACAACCGCAACGACAGCATGAACCGCCCGCTGTCCTCGTAGACGAGGACGTCCTCGTACCCGCGGTCGCGCAGCCAGTAGAGGGTGTCGATGCCTTTTTCGCCGATGGCATCCATGTTGTGACGGTTATATTCGAAGTAGATTACCGGGTGCTGGCGTTCAATGAGGCCGGAAGCGCCACGGATGATCTTTACGTCGAAGCCTTCGGTATCGACCTTGATGAGCTTGAAATTACCGGCAATCCCATTACGCGACATAAAGGTATCCAGCCGCAGGAGCTCGATGGTCAAATCGCCGGAACCGGGTATGATGGTGGTATTCCAGCTGCTTTTTTCGAGACGGGCCGGTATCTGCTCGTCATTTTCTCCCAGGAATTGCTGGAAGGCCTGCACGTCTTTGAACTGTTGCACGTTCCGGCTGAGGAAGCCGTAGCAATAGGCGTCCCCCTCGATACACACGATGGGCGTTTCTACCGCGTTCTTGACGATGGCCGCCGTATCCCCGATGTTCGCGCCAATGTCGATGACGCTGAACCCGGGGTATTTCTGACCCACGGCCTTCGCCAAACGCCCCAATTCGCTGCCATAGTCGGGGTATTTCGTGTAATGGATCGAAATCGGGTTGCGCGTATTGATGGCGAGCGCATAGCGCCCCAGCTGTATCTGTACCTCGCGGTTGGGTTTCAGGTGAAAATTGTCCACCTTCCTCAGCTCGTAGCCCAATCGTTGTAAAAGGATCTGTAAACTTTTAGCCATGCTGCTCTTTATGCACTTTTAATACCAGGATCACGTTGTAGTCGATCTCGCAATTGCTCGAAAAAAGGACGTCGTAACGGACGCCCGGGAGCTTGTCCATGACGTTCAGCATAAACGCTTCACCCATATCCTTGTGGACGTGGTACATGTTCAGCGGCTGACCCGTCCGCGCGCAATAGCGCTCGTAGGTGGGCTGGTCGGGAAAGACCAGGATCAGGGACCCTCCCGGCTTGAGGATGCGGATGAACTTCCTCAACCCGTCCGCGGTATCCACGAAGTCTTCTATCAGGTGACTGGTATATACGTAGTCGTAGGTATTGTCCGGGACCGGGATTTCGTCCTTGATCACGTCGCACTCCACGTCGACCTTCTCCCTGCCGGTATGGGCGTAGGGCTGCGCAAAATCGATACCGGCGCAGCGCTCCTTCTTGATCTTGTCGCCGCCAAACCCGATGTCGCACCCGTCCCCCTGGCAATAGGCCAGCACGAGGTGCCGCACCTTTGAAGTTTCCGAAGGGTAGTAGATGGGGATGCCCATCTTCCGCTTGACCTTATTGATAAATTTTGTCAGCATACATACTTGTTTTTTACCACATCAACCGCTTCCAGCACCGCCTCCGTCGTGTGTACGCTGCAAACGGGCACGCCCTCCGCACCCACCAGGCGGCAGACCATGGTTTCGGGGTCCGGCGCGTCGTGGAAGCAACCCGCGTAGGGGCAGGCGCCTTGCAAGATAACCCCTTTCAACAATTCGGGAAAATGGCGGTACCAGGGATTGACCGCGCCAAAGAACAGCACCGACGGTACCCCCAGTGCGGTGGCAATATGGCTGGGCCCGGAATCCAGCCCTATGAACAGGGCGGTCTTGGACAGCAGGGCGATCATTTCCCTTAAGGATGTCACCCGGTGCTCCACGCCGTCAATCGGTTCGGGCGACTTGCCCAGCTGCACCACATGGTAACCCATACCCCTCAATGCCGCGGCGACGGCTGCCCAATCGACGCCATAGACCTTGCGGTAGTTCTTGTCGGTCATCGACTCCAGGTGCAACACCACGAAGGGACCCGTGATGCCGGTATCCATCCGGCGCTCCGCGTCGCTCAGGTACAACTTCGGGTATTCGTGCACGATAGGCAGTCCGGCGGCCTCCTGGTAGGACTCCAGAAAATGCCGGTGGGGAGCCCGTTCATATGCGCCATCAAGGTCGACCGAGAAAAGACGTGTGCCCAGCCGTTTTTCCAGCCAGATCAACCCCTTTCCCATCCACGTCGGCGCCGCCCGGAACCGGACATTGTCGAGCGGATAGTTGAGGAACAATTCATTATACTTGCTGATGACCGTGAGGTGTCTGTGGCGGGCCGCCATCGCCCGTATGACGGGTTCTATCCACAGGACATCGCCCAGGGCTCGTTTACGGACGAGATACATACGCGAATTTACGGAATCCCCTTCGATGGAAGCCGCTCTTCTCTTTTTTCGATATTTTCGCGGGGCGCTATGGATCAGCCCCTAATCAGTATCTGCATACCGGCCTACCGCCGGGTAGCCTACCTGGAGCGTCTGTTGGAATCGCTGGCGACCCAAACCTTCGGGAACTATGAGGTCGTCCTCACCGACGACAGCCCGGACGGCTCCGTGCGCTCGCTTGTGGAAAGGTTCGCCGGGAGGATCCCGCTCCGCTACCACAAGAATCCCACCCAGCTGGGGACTCCCGGGAACTGGAACGAAGGCATCCGCCAGGCCCGCGGACCGTGGATCAAGGTCATGCACGACGACGACTGGTTCACCGGTTCGGACGCCCTGCAGCAATTTGGCGCCGCCATCGAGGCCAATCCGGGCACCGATTTTTTCTTTTCCGCCTATCAGAACGTACACGAGGACACCGGCCGGATAGAACCCGTAAAGTTAAGCGCCATCGGCCGCGGCCGCCTGGAGAGCAGCCCCTGGTACTTGCTTGGCGCTA
>NZ_DATJIY010000122.1:0-35470 GCF_035492835.1 Dinghuibacter sp. | reverse complement strand
AAACGGGGTAAAAGAGGCACCCCACCCCTCTTCCTTCTGCCGGCAGGCCTATGCCGGCCTGTGCTAGTTCACTTCGAGATCGTCTTTCGCCGGTAAAGGCGGGAAGGGCGCATGCGGTTCCGTCTGGTACCAGAAGGCGACGGTCGCGATGTCGTCCTGGAGCGGAAGGTAGCGCCCTTCGCTGTGCCAGCCGAGGTCCTGGATAGTGACCTTGAGGTCCTTGTCAAAACGCACGGGGTCCTTGATGTGCCAGCGGTAGAGCCCGAAGCGCTGGGCTACGTTGTAGTGACCGTCGCCGCGGATGACCTGGGGGAGGCCGGAGTAGGGCGTGCAGAACTCGGTGTATTCGCTGGTTTCCTTTCCGGTGGCGTCCTTGTGGCGGCTGTCGAAGTCGTAGGCGCCGTTGAAGTAGTCCTCGGTGCCCGTGCCACAGATGGTGGGGAAGTCGGCGTCGCCGTCCATAAAGAACTTGATTTCGCCTTCACCCCACCAGCCGTTCTTGTTGGAACCGTAGGCCATATAGGTGCCCACGTACTGGCCCTTGCCCTTGACGCCGTCGAGGATGACGTGGTCGGTCTTATACTTCAGCGGGTTGTCCCGGCGGAACTGGGCGTGGAAATACGCCGCTTCCTTGGGCACCTCGGTCTCCACGTAGTCGACCTGGTAGTAGAGGTACATATCCCGCTGGTCCATGTTCTCCATGGTGATCTTGCACTTCTTGCGGTAGGGCATCGTCCAGTAGCAGTTGAGGCCGCTGCCGGGGTTGACGCAAACCGCGAGCGATGTCAGGGGGGAAAACTGGCCCCACCCCATCCCGAAGAAGTCGCCCACGGGGACCTCGACGGAAGGCGTGGTTTCGTCGTCCCAGTAGATGCGGAGGATAGAGAAACGCCAGTTGCCCGTGGGGGTCATCCAGATGTGCTGGATGGCGCCGGAGCCGCTGATCTCGGCCAGGGTGAAGGTGGTGTGCGACTTGATGACGACGCTTGGGCTGACCTTCCAGCCGCGGCCCAGGTCGCGGGAAGCGCCCGCGCCGGTGCCGGTGGTGGCCATGCCGGCTTTGCCTTTTTCGCCCGTAAAGTTCTCGGGACTGATCGAGCGGGTGCGGGCATCGGAGAGCATGTACAGGTTGTGCATGTTGACGTCGATGCCGTTAAAGGTTTGCGCCTTGACGGCGGCCGGGGAAAGAGCGCCCGCGGCCCACAAGAGGGCGCCGGCGGCGAAAAAGCGAATGGGTCTTTTCATGCGAATGTAGTTTATGGGACGCGCTAGTATCCTGGGTTTTGTTTGTATACTCCGTATGAATAATTCATTTGCGGCTGGGGGATCGGCATATATTCATCCCTGCCGGCGGTGAAGTGACCATCCTTCATCCAGCCCCGGCCGCGCGGCATTTCCTTCGCAAAATACGTATTTAAGGCGTCGGCGGCGATGCCCCAGCGGACGAGGTCGTACCAGCGCTCGCCTTCCATGGCGAATTCGAGGCGGTCCTCCCATTGTAGCGCCTGCCAGGCGAAGGCGTTATTCCAGGTGCAGTTGACGCCGTCCTGGTAGAGGGATATCTTATACGGGAGCGACGGCTGGCCATTGGCGAAGACCAGCAGCGACTGGCTGTTCGCGGCACGCTGGCGGATCTGGTTGATGATGGGCAGGGCTTCGGCTTCACGACCCAGCTGGATCAGGATTTCCGCCTTTTCGAGGAGCACCCGGTCGTACCGGACGGCGGACTCGTTCTTGGCGTTGTACATCCAGAATAAGTTCACCAAGCCTTCGTCGCTGGTCTGTACGTTCTCCTTGAGGGAGTTCATGTATCCGTAGACGTCCGGCGTCCGGGAGCCGGTGCTGTCGAAGAGGATGTTGGTTTGGTATTTCCATGGCAGACCGGGTATCGCCACGGTGTGGCTGATCCGCGGGTCCCAGGTGTTGCCGTTGAAGTAGGTGTTCTTGTCGGTGATCTCGGCGTCGTTGTAGGTGGTGTACAACGGCAAGCCGTTGGCATCCACCCTGAAGGCGTTGACCATGGTGTAGCTGGCCTTGTGGAAGTCGCAACAGCTGAAGTACGGCGGCCACCACGGCGCGTTGAGCGGGGTGCCGGCGTTGGTGTTCCCGTTGAGGGTGCCGTCGTCGTAGCTGTATTTCCACTCCCAGATGATCTCCGAGTTGCTCCCATCGAAGGACGTCAGGAAGTTGTTGGCGAAGTCCGGGGCGAGTCCGAACTGGTTGCTGTTGATGATGTCGTCGAGGTAGGTCATCGCCTGCGTGAGGCGGGCCTGGTTGATGTTGATGACCTTATTGCTGGCGTCCTCTTCATAGGCCATCCACATCAGCACGTAGGCGGCTTCGCCTTCCGCGGCGTATTTGGTGGCCCGGCCCTGGTCGGCCTGGGTGGTCGGGAGGTCCTGCGCGGCGGCGGTCAGGTCGTCCAGGATGTGCTGCCAGATGAAAAGGTCGCTGGTGGCGGTATCCGGGTGGTTGGGGATCTTGGCGATCGAGTCGTTGGTGACCGTTTCGTCGAAGTAGGGGATCCATTTGTACCAGCGTTTGAGCTGCATGAACATATACCCGCGGAGGAAGCGCATCTCGGCGATGCGCTGGGTCTTGAGCGGGTAGGCGCTTTCATCGATACCGGCCAGGGCCCTCAGGGCGGTGTTGACCCGGGAAACCCCCTCGTACTGACCGTACCAGATGCCGTCGTTGTTGTCGACACTCGGGGTAGTCAGCGTGAAGACCTCCCACTGGTACCAGGCGGTCTGGTCGGTCAGCCCGCCCCCGCCCTTGTAGGCGTCGTCCGACTTGATGTCCGCCAGCCAGGGTTCCATCTTCTGGTTGATAATGGCTTCGTGCGGCTCCCAGGCATAGGCGGCCAGGACAAGCCCGTCCACGGTCGAAGGCGTCGTCACGTCCTCGGGTGTGATGGCGCCTTGCTGCGTGACGTCCAGGAAGCTTTTCTTGCAGGCGGCCAGCATAGCCAGCAACAGGCCCGCGTATATGATTCGTTTCATGATCGTTCGGGTTTTTAGAAGGAGAGATCGGCGCCCACTTTGAACACCTGGGGCCGGGTGTAAGGATTACTGTAGGAGCTGCCGTCGGGCGTCTCCGGATCGGGACCGGTAAAGGCCTTGTTTTTCAAGTTGATCAGGTTCTCCGCCATGAGGTAGAGGTGGCAGCGTTCCATCCCGATACCGGAGGCGACACGGTGGGGTATGGAATACCCGACCTGGATGTTCCGCATTTTCAGGTAACCACCGGGTTCCATGAAATACGTGGACGTACGCAGCTCGTTGTTGGCGTTGGTGAGGGACAGCGCCGGGATGGAGGAGTTGGGATTCTGCTGGCTCCATGCGCCAAGGATACGCGTGGGGTGGTTGAAACCGCTTTGCACCCATACGTTCCAGAAATCGCTGTAGCTCTTCCAGCCGTCGTTGACGGTATTACCGGCCAACCCCTGCCAGAACATCGAGAAGTCGAAGTTCTTGTAGTTCGCGCTAAAGGATATGCCGTATTCCACCTTGGGGTCCCAGCTGCCGATCCAGGTCTGGTCGTAGTTGAAGTCGACGTTACCGTCCGGTTTGCCACCCGGGCCGGAAAGGTCCTTGTACCGGATGCGACCCAGACCCTTCCCGGGCTGTACCGCGGAGTTATTGACGTCGTCCTGCGTCTTGAACAATCCCTGCGTGATAAAGCCGTAATACGAATCGAGGGGATGTCCCTGGATGTTGTCCCCCTTGAGGGCACTACCGCCGTACGTATAGAGGACCGACTGCGGGAGGCTGTTGATCACGTTCTGGTTGTGGGCGATGTTGCCGCGGACCGACCATGTGAGCTTGCGGTGCGGGTCGCTTTGATAGGCGAGGTCGAGCTCGATGCCCTTGTTGGTCATGTCGGCGGCGTTGTACCACTCGTAGGCGCCCTCACCGAGGGTCCCCAGGTACGGCGGCTGGTAGAGCATACCGTAGGTATTCTTCCGATAGACGTCGAGGCTACCGCTGAGGCGTTGGTTGAACAGGCCGAAGTCGACGCCGATGTTGGTTTGCGTGGTGGTTTCCCACTTCAGGTCGGGGTTCCCGGTGTGGGCTTTATAATAGCCGGACGGGAGGCTGCCGGTCTTTTGTCCCGTGATGGCGTAGGATGTGAAATTATAGTCGGCCAGGTAATACGTCTGGGTGGAACCGGTGGGGATATTGGAGTTCCCGTTCCGGCCCCAGCTTACCCGGAGCTTCAGGTCGGAGATGGTTTTCGAATCCTTCAGGAAGTCCTCCTGGCTCAACCGCCAGCCGGCGGAGGCGGCGGGGAACAACCCGAACCGGTTGTTGGCGCCGAACTTGGAGGAGCCGTCGTCACGGATCGACGCGCTGAGGAGGTACCTGGAATTGAAGGAGTAGTTGGCTTTTGCGAAGTAGGAAACGGTATTGAACGCGTCGCCGTTGCCCGTCACGGAAATATTACCGGTGGCGGTGCTCAGGTAGGCGTAGTTGTAGTTCTGGAACTGGACGTCCTGGCGGGTGGCGTCTGACGTGGTCGTGGTGTATTTCTGGGCCTCCATGCCGGCGATGGCGTCGAGGTTGTGCTTGCCTTTGGTGAGCTTGTAGTCCAGGGTATTCGTCCAGTCGAGCGTGGCCTCCTGCCAGTTCCATTGGTCTACGCTGCTGATCGGGTTGAACTTGCCGCCGGCCTCCTGGAAGGTGAACTGGATGGTCCGGTGGTCGCCTTCGGTATAGATCAGCCCCGCCTGGGTGTGCAATGTGAAATGCTGGAGGAAGTTGACATTCGCATATATGTCACCCACCACTTTTTTATAATTGTTCCCGTTGTCCTTGTTCAGGGTCAATTCACGGACGGGGTTCCAGAAGTCGTCCATACCCAAGGCTACGGCAGAGCCGCCCCATTGTCCATCGGCGGTTTTGACCGGGATGATGGAGGGTTCCACCAGCGCGTCGTGCATGACGTTCTGGTCGTTGATTTTCAGGGCTGATACCTCCACGTTCTCACCGACCACCAGGTGGTTGCCGATGACCTTGTAGGAGGAGTTCATCCGGGCGGAATAGCGCTTGTACCCGGTGTAGATCTGCGTCCCGTTGTTCTGAAAGAAGTTCAGCGCCAGCAGGGAGCTGGACCGGTCGGTACCGCCGGAAATGGTGATGTCCTGGTTGTTCTGTACCCCCAGCTGGGAAATGGCTTGAAGCCAGTTGGTGTTCGACGCCTGCATGGTGGAATCGGCGTTGAGGTACTGGACGGGTGTCACCTTGTTCAGTACGGGATGGGTGTAGTCGCCGTTCCAGTCGTAGTTATAGATGCGGGTAGCGATAGCGGGATCGACGCCGTCATTGACCGCGGCCTGCCACAGCGCCGTGCCGTACTGGATGGTATTCATCATGGGTTCCTTTTTCATCTGGTCGGCAAAGCCATAGGAACCGCTGTATGTGATCCGGGTCTTTCCCACCACGCCCTTTTTGGTTTCGATCAGGATAACCCCGGCCGCACCCTGGGCGCCGTAGATACTGGCGGAAGCGGCGTCCTTGAGCACCTGGAAGGAGGCGATGTTGTTCGGGTCGATGTCCCGGAGGTTGAGGCTTGTCGAAGGCATACCGTCGATGACGATGAGCGGGGAGGCTCCGTTGATGGAGGTCAGACCGCGGATCTGCACGCCGAGGTTGCTCGACGCGGGATTGCCGTCGGTGGTTATGTGCATCCCGGGGACAACGCCCTGTAAGGCGTCGAGGACGTTGGTGACGCCGTGGTTTTTGTTGAGCTCTTCCTGGGGCACCACGGAGATGGCGCCGGTAAGGTCCGCTTTGCGCTGGGTCATATAACCCGTCACCACCACTTCGTTGAGCGAAGCGGTAGCGGCGTTCTCGCCGAGCGTGATGTCGATGACGCCGGATTTTCCGACGAGGCTCTCCTGTGGACTCATACCCGCGTAAGAGAATTGGAGGACCTCGCCTTTTTTGGCCTTGATGGAATAGCGGCCGTCAGCCCCCGAAACGGTTCCGGTGGAGGTCCCCTTGATGGTAATCGATGCGCCCTCGATCGGGCGGGCGGTGGAATCGGTGATCCTGCCTGTCACCGTGAGCTGCTGGGCCACCAGGTAGAAAGGGCACAGGACAACGAGCAGAAGCAGTCCTATGCATGGTGGATAATACTTTCTCATAGACAATGAATCGTTTTTTAGTTAAGGTTTTTAGGAGTTAAGGTGTGCTTGCCTGATCTGCGTTTCTCGTCCTGATATGACAGCCTTGTCGACGGGAATTTGTCCGTATGCCACGTCCAGCGACGGGATGCCGTTGTGTAACCGGACGGTCCCGAATCCACTGTTGGTGGACAAAAAACTGGTGAAGTCGCCAATCCTGGAGTCGATGTACAGGGTCTTGTCGACGGCGTCATAGCGTACACCGGTGAGGCCCTCCAGCATCCCGTAGCTGGAGAGCGCCCGGGCGTACCAGTGACCGCACTCGTATTCGTTGAAGGGGTTGCGCACGCGGCCGTCGTAGCGCTCGCGGCAGGCGCGCACGATGTCCAACCCCGCCGCCACCTCGCCCATGAGCATGAGGTGCGTAGCCACCTGGTATTCGATGCCCGTCCAGACTTCGTTGCTGTACACGAAGGGCAGGGAGAGCTGTCCTCCCCGGGGCCAGGAACACAACAGGAGGCCGCCCTCGTTGCCCAGGGCATAGGTGGGGCGTTGCGGGTTGGCGTGGGTACGGAGATTTTTCCGAAAATTATGTGTGTAGACGGCCTTCAGGTGGCTGCGGATCTTGGTCTTGTCCACGGGATCGGGCAAGCCGCACATCCGGGCCAGCCAGGCGCCGATGATGCCATCGGAGAGACAACCGTCGCCGTACTGGTACTTGGGGCCTTCCTTCCGGAGCAGCGCCAGGGCCTCGGGCGTATACTCCGTATTATACGACTGGGCCTTGGTGGGGTCGGGCGCGCGCAGCCCTTGCCACTGGATGTGCTGGAAGAAATAGTCCCCGTTGAAGAGGTGTTCTTCGAGGTTGCGACGGCCGTTGTCATAAAGGGTTTCATAGCCCGACACGTCCCTGCCGATCGCCTTCCCCATGCGCGTGATGGCCAGGAGCGCGCCGAGGTAGTAGCTGGTCGCAAAGGCGGTGGCGCCCCAGAATTCGATGTCATAGGTGTTGTGGTGGGGTTCTTCGACAACCCCCTTCCGGCCGGGGTCCCAGGTCCGGATACAATAGTCGATGCTTGCCTGCGCTTTGGGGTAGAGCGATGCCATCCAGTCCTGATCCCCGCTGATACGCCATTCCCGGTAGACTTTCATGATACCGCCCAGCTGCCCGTCGGAGGCCGCGTGAAAGTCGTGCACCACCGGCGTGATCGGCAGGTTGGAGCGGAACATCTGGTGGCCTTCGGCGTTCTGGCTTACGTTGAACTCCGTTTCCCGGAGGCTGCGCTCGAGCCCGGGGAAGAGGTGGGATACCGCCTGGTTGTAGTTCCAGACGTGGGTACAGGAACCATGACAACTGCCCCAGCTGTCGCCGGTGCCTTCCCAGCACCAGAAGCGGCCGTCGTGCTGGCGGAGGACGGTGGTGGACTTCAGTATCGTCAGATTGGCAGCGATGGCTTCGATGACTTCCGGCGGCAGGCTGCTACGGTAAAATGTGTCCGTGAAAAGTTTTGTGCGTTCGCGGAGCAGTCCGTAATTCCCGCGCCAGTGGTCCGCTGTGGCTTGTATGCCGGCGAACTGGCTGCTGTACCAAGGTTTATGAAACTGGAGTAAGGGATCGGCCTCCACCTTCGGTTTGAAGGCGGGGTCTACGTTACCCATGGTTAATTTCGTGTTGGGCACATACCAGGCCATCAGGACCTTTATAGTCTTTTGGCCGTTGGGCACCAGTGTGAAGGGCACGAAGAGCGATGCGCCGGGCGCCCCTTCGGGTACGGCGGCGTTGCTGTTGGCGTCACCGTTTTCGATGGCCTTCCAGATCATCGTCAGGGGATCGAACCAGCCGCCTCTGAACCAGCAGGCGTCAACCACGGTGGCGTCGTCGGTGGTGAAGATGGCGAAGTCTCCTTGTTTTTGGGGATCTTTTTCGGTGCCCGCGGCGCTTAAAACGTATCCATTTTTGGTTAGCCCGATGCTGTTCTTCGTATCGGGCTGCTCCATGAAGTTGCGGCTGTTGTAGGAGAAGACGCAGTCACGGGGCCGGAGACCTTTGTTGGTAAAGCGGTATTCCAGGGCGATCATGGGCAGGCTCGAGGCGTCGGGGTCATTCGGGAAGAAGGGGCTCCACCCCGTAATCTCGACCGCAATGGGGAGATCGTCTGTAAGGCTGACAGTACCGAAGGGGAACCGGGCGTTGAATTCGGCGGATGCCATGCGGGGCAATCCCCAGGTGGCGCCCATCCCGCCCAGACCGGCGTCGTGCTGACCAAACCTTTTCCAGTCGGGGACGGGGCCTTCCAGTACGCGCGCGGCTGTGCCTTTTACGCAAAGCGCGGCGAACATCGCGGGCTCGTTAAAGACCTCCGGGTTGTTGCGGACCGACATGTGAGAGAGTGCGCCGGTGCCTTCGAGGCAACACATGCCGGCGCCGATGCCGCCCAGGGGGAAGGCGATGCGGTTGTTGTCCGGGCCGGCGTATTTTGTGTTGAACGGGCGCGCGGGCAGAGGCGCCGGCTCACCTGTCAATGCCCCCGGGGCAGCGATCGTCCCCAAACCGCTCAGCGCGGTCATCTTTAAAAAGTCACGACGATTGTTCATGGTGCATCGTTGTTTCGCTTTCGATATAGTCACCCAGGCGTTTATAGGCCCGGTAGCGTTTACGGTAGAGCTCCCGGCGTCCGGGATCGGGGGCATAGGTTTTGTCGAAGCCCTGACCCATCGCCGCCATGGCGTCTTCGACCTTTGCATAGTGCCCCGCGGCCACGGCGGCGAACATGGCGGCGCCGGCGGCGCAGGTCTGGTCGCTGGAGTGGATGCGGATGGGCATGTCGAGGACGTCGGCCATCACCTGCATGATGTAGGGGGATTTCCGGGCGATCCCCCCTACACCGATCAGCCCTTGTATGTCGACGCCTTCGGCGGCAAACCTTTCCGTGATCTTTTTGGCCCCAAAACACGTGGACTCCACCAGGGCGCGATAGACGCTAACGGCGTCGCTGGCCAGGTTCAACCCCCGGATGGCGCCCGTCAGATAGGGATTGGCGTCCGGGGTGCGGCGGCCATTGAGCCAGTCGACGGCGAGCTCGCTGTGCTCGTCGAAGGGCGCGGCGGCCGCGAGACGGTCGAGCTCGGGGAGGAGGCGGTCGGCGCCGCTATCCACCTGGAGCAGTCTTAAAGGCCAGGCCAGGACCTCCCTGAACCAGGCATACGTATCGCCAAAGGCGGACTGCCCCGCCTCGAGCCCCGTCATACCGGGGATGATGGAATCCTCCACCTGGCCGCAGATGCCCCTTACGGTCTTATCCCCGAGAACGCCCTGCGGTACGACGAGCATGTCGCAGGTCGAGGTGCCCATGACCTTGCTGAGGTGGTAAGGCTCGATTTGGCCGCCGACGGCGCCGACATGGGCGTCGAGGGCGCCGATACCGACGATGACGCTCGTAGACAGGCCGAGCTTTTCGGCCCATTCGGGAGAGAGGGCGCCGGAGGGTTGGCTGGTGAGCCAGGTATAGGGACCGAAACGTTCGGCGAAACCGGTCAAACGCGGGTCGAGCGCAGCGAACCAGTCGCGCGGCGGCAAACCGCCCCATTGCGCCGACCAAAGGGCCTTGTGCCCCGCGGCGCAGACGTTACGACGGATGGCATTCGCATCGGTCCCGCCCGTCAGCACGAACGGGAGCCAGTCGCTGTGCTCCACCCAGGCATAGGCGTGACGGCGCACGGCTTCGTCGGCCCTTATCACGTGGAGCAGCTTGGCCCAGAACCATTCGCTGGAGTAGATACCGCCGGCATACCGGAGGTACCCGCCGCCCTTTTCGTTGATCTCCGTCGCTTCCGCCGCGGAGGTATGGTCCTTCCACAGGACCACCATGGCATTGGGGTTGTGCTCGAGACCGGGGAGCATTGCCAGTGAGCGGCCCTGCGCGTCTACGGCCATCGGGGAGGAGCCGGTGGCGTCGATGCCGATGGCGGTGACGTGCAAGCCGCCGCCGGCCCTTTTGAGTACATCCCGGACGACAAAGGTCAGCCCCTCCAGATGATCCATTGGATGCTGGCGGAACTGGTGCTTGGTAGCGTCACAGTAGAGGCCGTCCCGCCAGCGTGGGAAATTAAACGTGCTGGACGCCATGACCTCGCCGTTGGCTGCGTTATTGAGCACCGCGCGAACCGAATCGGTTCCAAAATCCAATCCTATGACAAACGCTTCCTGCACGGCTATTGGTTAACAAGATTAAATGAATGTTGTCGTGGCCGGCATCCGGCGACGGCGTACCAGGCGATAAAGGCAAAACAGGCCAGCGGGATGAGGAAGGCCACGGACATCCCGTAGTTGTCGCCGATGGCCCCCATCAGCGGGGGACAGAACGCGCCCCCCGCGACCGCCATGACCAGGAAGGACGCCGCGCGTTTGGTGAGCGGACCCAGCCCGGCCAGCCCCAGGGCAAAGATGGTCGGGAACATCACGGACATAAAGAAGTAGGTCGAAAAGAGCGCGATGACGCTCAGCCAGCCGAGACGCGCCACGACGATGGCGGTCAGGCATACGTTGACCGTGGCATAGACCGCCAGCAACCGGCTGGGCCGGACGAACTTCATCAGCCACGCCCCCGACAGGCGGCCGATCCAAAAGGCCCCCATGCCCCCCAGGGCCAGTATCAGCGACGCGGCCTGCTCGGGTGTGGACGGCATAAACATCTGTCCGAAACTACCGAGGTGTTCCATGATGGCGCTGACGGATGCCTGCACGCCCGTGAGCGTTTCGGTGACGTAGTTGATAAAAAAGGAATTGACGCCGGTTTGAGCTGCCACGTACAGAAACTGGGCGATCACGGCAAAGACGAAGACCGGGTGGTTGAGGAGTTCTTTTAAGGGTGCGTTGCTCGATATCCCTTCGTCGTTGTCCTCCTGGATGGCGGGCAACCGGGTGATGGAAAAAAGCGCCGCCACGCCCAGCACGATCGCCCCGACCCACATATACGGCGGGATCATCGAGGAAAACTCGTTCCCCTGTCCCTTTTGGACGGCGCCCAGGATACAGCGGCCGCCGATGAGCGGTCCCAGTATCCAGCCGAGACCGTTAAAGGACTGGGCGATGTTGATACGCCGGGCCGCGCCGTTGGGCGGTCCCAGGACCGTGGTATAGGGGTTGGCGGCGGTTTCGAGGACGGACAGGCCACAAGCCAGGATGAAGAGCGCGCACAGGAAGGGAATAAACGCCTCCAGCCGGGCCGCGGGATAAAACAGGAACGCGCCGGCGGCAAAGAGTCCCAGTCCAAGCAGGATGCCCTTTTTGTAGCCATGCTTCTTCATGAATATCCCCGCGGGCGCGGCCATCACCAGGTAGCCGATATACAGCGAAAACTGGATGAAACCGGACTCCATCTTGGAGACATGGAGTATATTCTGGAAGTGTTTGTCGAGCACGTCCAGGAGACCGTGGGCGAAGCCCCACAGCAGGAAAAGACTCGTGACGAGGGCGAAGGGGACGAGGTAGCTCGTGCCGTCGGCGGACCGCAAAAGTGAGCCGCGGCGGCCTGTGGCGCCCGATGTTTTATATGGTGTCGGTGCGATCATGTTCTTAAGCGTATAAGGGTCCATAAGCGGCGCAGGCGCGATAGTCGCCGCCCTCGCCCTTTTCCGCGGTTCCGAAGGCGGTCCAGGCGCTGGGTCTGAAGACGCGCGGTTCTTCCACGTTGTGCATGCACACCGGGATGCGCAGCATCGACGCCAGCGTAATCAGCTCGTGACCGGTATGACCGTAGCCGATGGCGCCGTGGTTGGCGCCCCAGCTGGCCATGACGGTATAGACATCCCGGAAGGCGCCTTCGCCGGTGAGGCGGGGCACGAACCAGGTGGTCGGCCAGGTGCGGTCGGTCCGCTCGTCGAGCGTCTGGTGCACCTTTTCGGGGAGGTCGATGGTGTATCCCTCGGCGATCTGGAGCACGGGTCCCACGCCCCTTACCAGGTTGAGCCGGCACATCGTCACGGGCATCCCGCCCCGGGTGACGAACTGGGAAGAGTAACCGCCGCCCCTGAAATACCCGTTGGCCGCGGGATACCAGGTGGTGGCCTGTAAACAGGCGTCGGCTTCTTTTTCACTGATCTCCCAGAACGGTTTCATCACCGGTTTACCATCGCGCTCCTGGCGGCCGCTGCCGTCGAGCGTGGCCGAGCCCGAGTTGATGAGGTGAATAAAACCGCCTGCCGCGGCGCCGTTCGGTTTCCATCCCGTCACCCGCGCTACGGCGTCGGGACTCCAGTAGGTGCGGACGTCGGCGAATATCTGCGCGGTATTGGTCAGGAGCTGACCGAAGAGCATGCTCACGCCGTTCAGCGAATCGTTCTCGGTAGCCACGGTATAGGGCGCCCGGACGCCGTTCCAGTCGAACGAAGAGTTGAGGATGGCTTCGGAGAAATCCCCGTTGGGTTTGAAGTCGGTCCACTGGCGCTGGCCCTGGAAACCGCCGACCAGCGCGTGGTGACCGAGCGCTTCTTCCCCAAAACCCATCTCCTTGAGCTTGGGGTTGCCCGTCATCAGGTCGCGGATGATCATCGTCATCTGCACTACGGTTTCCCAATCCTTATCCTTCTGGTCCCGCGGGAACTGTTTGGCTTTGTCGTTGAAGTCCTGGCCTTCCTTGCAATGCTTCTTTGTCCAGGCGAGGGCCTTTTTGAATTCGTCCTTGTCGAAGATGCCCTTTTCGATACGGCGGGCTACTTCGGAGGAATCCACCCATTCGTTCCGCATACCCAGGTACTGCTGGAAGAATTCCGCGTTGACCATCGAGCCCGCGATCCCCATCGAAACCGTGCCGATGGCCAGGTAGGCCTTGCCACGCATCAGGGCCACGGCAAGACCCGCCCGGGCGAAGCGCAATAGCTGCTCGCGCACGTCGGCGGGGATGGCTTCGTCACCCAGGTCCTGGACGTCCCGGCCGTAGATGCCAAAAGCCGGCAGCCCCATCTGGTTATGGGCGGCCAGCGTCGCCGCCAGATAGACCGCGCCGGGACGCTCGGTCCCGTTAAAACCCCAGATGGCCTTTGGCCAGAAGGGGTGCATGTCCATCGTTTCCGTACCATAGCACCAGCAGGGGGTTACCGACAGGGACACGCCTACGCCGGTCGTTTCGAACTTCCGGGCACAGGCGGCGGCTTCCTGCACGCCTCCTATACAGCTATCGGCAATGACACATTCCACCGGGCTCCCATCGGGGTACCGGAGCGTATCCGCATATAATTTTGCCACGTTCCTGGCCATCTGCATCGTGACCGTTTCCAGGGATTCGCGTACGCCACCCAGGCGTCCGTCAATGACGGGGCGGATCCCAATCCTGGGATATTGCTCATTCATCATATGTGTATCGTGCTAAAGGTTTATAAGGCCGTCTTTATCGTGTCGAGTGAAACGCCCAACAATTTGCGGCTGATCCGGTCGAGGCCGGCCCGGTCGCCGGTAAAGTGAAATACGCTGTGCCAGTGTGTAAGGGAATGACCAGGCGGTAGGAAGGCCGCGGCGGATACGCTCTCCATTTCGTAAAATGGTCCCATCTGGCTGCCGTCCGCCAGCGGGCCATCGTTATAGGCGTTCATCGCATCCCCGCTAAAGGGCGGCTTCACCGTATTCCACTCCTGGTTGAGGTAGCGGCCCAGCGGGTCGACGTCGAACTGGATGATCGTCAGGATGCCGTTCTCCGCGTCATAGCTGCCGGCGACGTTGGTGGCCCGGGCGGGGTGTATGCCCAGCTTACCCCGGGACTTACCGTCGGCTTTGAAGAACAGCACGCCGTTCTCGTATTTGATCCGGTCGGCGGCTATTTCGCCAAAGTAGTCGGTGGTAGCCGGCTTGGCGTTGACGCCGTCTTGCTTGTAGGGAATGACGATGGTCGTCGAAGGGGAGGGCTTGAACATATCCAGGATCCAGACGCAGGGCATGCCCGTTGCTTCGGTCCAGGCGTCGCTGCCGGTGTTGGTCAGGACGTTTTCCGTCCGGTACCCCACGACCTTTATGCTGCTATCGGGACCAAGTTGTAGCAGGCTGTCGATACCGCCGGGCTCCAGGAGCTTTACGCCGCGGCGTATGTGGAGCGACAGGGGTGTGCCCGCAAAGCTCGTCAGGCGCATGTCCTTCTCCATCGTCGCACCGGTGGGGGAATGGTCTGTTAGCTGCCAGGACTCGGTGTCGAAGGCGGCAGGGGTCTTCCAATGCGTAAAGGTCATGCTGTCGCCTTTGGCAAAGAAAAGGGAGAAACGCCCGCCTTCGGGTCCCAGCCACAAACGGTTCTCGCCCCCGTAGGCGTTCATGTGCGCGTCCGGCGGGCCGTCGAACGCCTTGTAGTGTACCCAGCCAAAGCTGGTCCCGGTGTCGCCCTCCGCTGTGGAGGTAAACACCTTCGCCTGATAGCGCGGAGACACGAGGATGGCGGCGTCGCCCCGCCTCAGGACGACCAACCCGCTGTCGTGTTGCTGGAGAAAGTGGAGATCATAGGCAAAAGAGCCTTCTTTGGGCGACGTTGCGGCCGGCGCCGCGGTCTCCGTCGTCTGGTTGCAAGCAATTCCTGACATGGCGGCAATCATTGTTAGGGTGAACAAAAGTCTATTCATATAGGCAAAAGCATTCGTTAAACGATTAACACTATGAGCAAAAAAAAACTAACCTACCATTTTTGTCGCTACAGCGCCACAACTGGCCCCGGAAACCAGGTCCGATCCCACCACGATTTCTTCCGTTTTATGTTTTTTATCCTTGATGTGCCTGAGGAGCAGGCCCACCGCTTCCATCCCCATGTCGGGCAGCGACTGCCGGATGTGGGTAATAGGTACGTAGAACAGGTCGAACGCGTCGCTTTCGTCAAAGCTGACGACGCCGAGGTCGTCCGGAATCCTGAGCCCCATGCGGTTGAGCTGTTTGAGCCCTTCGATGGCCAGGGAGTTGGTCGAAAAAAGGATGGCGTCCACGCCCACACCCGGTTGCAACCGCGCCAACCCTTCCCGCACTTCCGACTCCAGCCGTTGATACGAGGCCTTGATCTGCCATTCATCCTGCGGCGCGACGCCGTGGTCTATCAATGCCTGCCGGTAGCCCCTTTCGCGTTCCTTTATGTGCTCCATGCCGCTCCGGTAGGATATCAAGGCGATGCTGCGCCTCCCCGACTTGAGCAGGCAATCCGCCGCGGCATACCCCGCTCCAAAATTGTCGATACGGATGTTATCGGTGGGGATGTCGGGAAAATACCGGTCTATCAATACAAACGGCATCTTTTTCTTTTGCAGCATCTTGACCTGGGCCTCCGTTCCGGCCGGTGGCGCGATGATCAAACCGTCCACCTGCCGGTTCAGGAAGGTGTCGATCAGGTCCTGCGACTTCTCCACGCTTTCGTCGCTGCTGCCGAATATGACCGTGTAGCCGTGCTGCTTGGCGGTGTCTTCGATGATGCGTGCGATGTGCGCAAAGAAAGGGTTGGATATATCGGCCACGATCAGACCCAGGGTGCTGGTCTTACCGCTTTTCAGGCTCCGGGCGATGAGGTTGGGCTGGTAGCCCAGCTCCTTGGCTGCCTTATTTATCTTGGCTTCCATTTCGCTGCTGACGCGGCCCTTTTTGCCACTCATGACATAGGAGACCACGGCGATGGACACGCCCAGGTGGGCGGCGATGTCCTTCATGGAAGTTTTCTTTACCATAGTGGGGCTAAGGTATGTTAAACGTTTAACATGGGCAAGGTTTTTTTTGGATTTTTTTGCCCGGGCGGGGCGGTTGGATAGTTTCGCGGCCGGGTTTTGCTGCGCAAAAAAACGGCCGTGAAACTATCCAACCGCCCCGCCCTGTCGGGCTTATTCTTCGGGTGGGGTGGGGGTGTCCTGCTGATCCGGTTTGTCTTTTTTGAATTCCAGGTGGCCGAATTTCCAGGTGAAGTTTAGGCCGAAGGAGCGGAAGGGGACTTGGCGGAGGCTATTTAAGGTGAATCCCTGGCCGCTGAGGGCGGTGGCCTGGTTCACGTAGGCGTTGAAGGGGTTTGTGGTCGTGAAGGCGAGGCTGGCTTTTTTGTGCCGGAATTGTTTGCGGGCGGCGATGTTGTAGGTAGTGAAGGAGGGGTAGCGGCCTTGGATTTCATTCCTTGATGAATTGAAATTGCCGAAGAATTCCAGGACGAAGGTGTTGGTGAGCTGGTAGGTGGCGTTGAGGTTGATGCGGTAGTTGATGCTGGTGATGGGGGCGGCGTCCAGGGTTCCGGCTACGATGTAGCGATGGAAGAAGGAAAGGTTGGTGCGGAGGTTGAGCTTTTTCGTCACGGGGACGGAGCCGTAGACGTTGAGACCGATGTTGGTTTCGGAGCCGACGTTCATCGGGGTGCTGACGGAGACAGCGGTGTAGGTGGTGTCGCCGAGGGTGAACTGGTCGTAGTATTGGATATAGGGTTGGATGTCGTGGGTGTTGCGGCGGTAGAAGGCGGCGACGTTGAGGACGCTGCCTTCGGTAAAGGACTTGCTGTAGGTGAGCTCGAAGTTATTGCCGATCTCCGGTTGGAGAAAAGGATTGCCACGGACCAGATTCTTTGGATCCGTGGCGTTGACGTATGGGTTGAGGGAACGGTAGTCGGGGCGCTCGATGCGGTGGGTGTAGCCGAACTTGAGCTGCTGGTCGTGCGGGAAGTCGTGGGCCAGCAGGACGGAGGGGGTGAAAGTGTTGTAGCCCGGGATGCTGGTTCCGGGAGACTTGGAAAAAACGGCGTCGGTTTCGGTGCGCTCGTAGCGCAGACCGGCGCGGGCGTCGAGGTATTTTGTCAGCGGGAACGATAAGGAGGCGTAGCCGGCGTATACGCGGCGTTTGTAGGACAGGGCGCTGGACTGGGCGGTGTCGTAGACGTTGCCGAGGTCGTAGACGGGGGAGTTGCTGGTGATGTTCCGGACCTGGACGCGGCCACCGGTTTCGAGCTTGACCTTTTGCGTCAGGGGCTGGGTGTAGTCGACGCGGAGGTTGGTTTCGTGGTCGCGGCCTGTGCTCGTGCCGCTGGTCCCGGCAAAGGTGGAGTCGCCCGAGGGCAGGCTTTGGGTGGTCGCATAGGCCGACGTGTTCCAGCCTTCGCTGCCATCGAGGGATACGTCGAGCTCCTGGTCTTCGCGGTCGAAGGTGCGCTTGTAGCGGAGGTTCCAGTCCAGCGACGTGGCGCGGAAATGGTTGCTGCCAAGCACGAGGGAAGGTACCACGCCGGTTTGGTATTGATTCGTAGAGCCGTTGTTGTGATTGCCGAAGTCGTCAAAACCAAGACTGCCGGAAAGGTTGTCGTGCTTGGCGATGGCCCATTCGGCGCCGAGACCCGATTCGAAACCGTTGCGCAGGAAGCGGCTGCTGCCTTGTTGCGAGAGCGTGCCCACCAGGTGCCCCAGGGAGTCGAAGGCGTCGCGGGTAGACGTGGTATGGGTTTCGGAGGGCAACTGGGCGTTCCCGCTAAAGAAAGCATTTAGACCGAGTTTTCCGTGTTTGGCGTTGAGGTTGAACGAGCCGTTCTGCAGACGGGAGCCGCCGGTAAGGCTGAGGTTCCCGTTGATGCCGTTGATCTTGTTGTCCTTCAGGACGATGTTGATGATGCCGGCGGTGCCTTCGGCGTCGTACTTGGCGCCGGGGCTGGTAATGACCTCTACGCTTTTGATCTGGCTGGCCGGGATCGACTGGAGGGCGTCGGCGAGGTTGTTGCCAAAGATACTGGAGGGTTGACCGTTGATAAGGAACAGGATGTTGCCGTTACCCATGAGCTGCACGTTGCCGTCCACGTCCACGGAGACCATGGGCACCTTTTTCAGGATGTCGGTGGCGACCCCGCCGAGCGTGGTTACGTCCTTCTCCGCATTGTATACGAGCTTGTCCAATTTGTTCTGGATGAGGTCCCTGGGGGCGGTTATGGTAACGGCCTGGAGGTCCACGGCCTTTTTGGACAGGAGGATATCACCCAGGGAGCCGGGCTTTGCTACAAGGGTTTTGGCGCCGTAGCTGATGCAGCCGATGGTCAACGTATACGTACCGGAGGGCGCCTCCAGGGTGAAATTGCCCTTTGCGTTGGTGACAGCGCCGAGCTTGGGACTGACGGTGACGGTGGCGTATTCGATCGGTTGACGGGTTGCCGAATCCAATACGCGGCCGGTGAAGCGGAGGGTCTGGGCGTGGGCGGCGCCGGGGCCCGCGGTCAATCCCAAAAGCAAGATGAATCTCAAAAATTGCATACGGGGCGCAAGCTACGGCGGCATTCTGGGGAAATTTTGAGGCGCGCGATGGGCCTGGGGCGCGGATTTTGGCCGAAGGCAGCGCCCGGAGCCGCGCCGAATGCGGCTAAATTCAGAATGTCTTCAGAATGCAGGTGGATATTGCGAAGGGAATCTCACTATGCGCATTTTGATCGTGGAGGACGAGAAGGAGCTGTCCAGGAGTATCGTCGCTTATCTTAAGAGGGAAAACTATGTCTGCGACGTCGCGGATACGGTAAGTAGCGCCCTGGACAAAACAGACTCGTTCGACTATGACTGTATCGTGCTCGACATTTCGCTGGTGGACGGCAATGGCTTCCAGTTATTGAGGGAGCTCAAGACGAACAACCGGGCGGATGGCGTCATCATCCTTTCTGCCCGGGATTCGCTCGACGACCGCGTGACGGGGCTCAACCTGGGCGCGGACGACTACCTCTCCAAACCGTTCCACCTGTCGGAGCTGAATGCGCGCATCGCCGCGCTGATCCGCCGCAAGCGTTTCCAGGGAAACCGTAACCTCGTCTATAACGAATTGTTTATCGACCTGTACGCCAAAACGGTAACGGTCCACGGGAATAACGTGGGGCTGACGCGCCGGGAATTCGACCTGCTGCTCTACCTGGTATCCAACAAAGACCGGGTGATCTCCAAGAACGCCATAGCGGAAAACATCTCCGGGGACAGCGGGGCCAGCTTTGACAACTTCGACTTCCTGTATTCGCACATGAAGAACCTCAAAAAGAAACTGGCCGCGGCCGGTTGCCGTGACTACATCCGGTCGGTCTACGGCATGGGGTACAAATTCACGTCATGAGGCTGCTGCAAAAGACGATCCGCAGCTACCTCGGGTATTCGGTATGTCTCCTGCTGGTAACGATACCGGTATCCTACTTTGCGGTTGGGGTAGCCGTCCGCGCGGACACGGATGAGCACCTGGTGGCCACCCGCACCATCGCGCAGCGTAAAATCCTCCAGGCAATAAGGTCGGGCGCGCTGTCCGGTATCAGTTTCGCCGACCAGGACGTAAGCCTGCGTCCTTCCGACGACCCACGTTCCTTCGAACGATTTATCAACCGGGATATCTATGATTCGGTTATCGGGGAAGTCGTGCCCCGCCGTATCCTTCAGACCAACTTCCTCGCGGATGGCAAGCCCTACCTGCTTCAGGTCACCGACTCGATGGTGGACCGCGATAACCTGATACTGAGTATCGTTCTCGTTCAGTCGATCTTGCTGGTGCTCCTGCTGGTCGGTCTCCTCCTCATCAACTGGCGGCTGGCGCGAAACATCTGGAACCCTTTCTATAAATCCCTGGAGCGGCTGCGGCAGTACAGGCTCGATCAGCCCCAGCCGCTGGCGCTCGACCGGTCCACGGTCAATGAGTTTAACGACCTCAACCGATCGCTGCGGGAATTGACGGAGCGCGCCCGGAGTACCTACCTCGCCCAAAAGGAATTCACGGGGAACGCTTCGCACGAAATCCAAACGCCGCTGGCCATATTCCAAACCAAGCTGGAATTGCTGATGCAGACCAACCCGCTGAACGAAGAACAGGCAGGGCTGATCGGCGACCTGGAGGGTGCCAGCCAGCGCCTGGCAAGACTTCACCGCAGCCTGGTATTGCTCACGCGAATCGATAACCAACAGTTCCCCGACACCGAGCCCATCGGGCTAAAAGCGGTTGTCACAAAATGCCTGGCGTCCATGAACGTTCAATCAGTTTCCCTGGAAACGGACTTTCGGGACGACCCGCTGGTCCAGGCCAATCGCTCGCTCATGGAAATAATGGTTGGTAACCTCCTCCACAATGCCTGGCGGCACAACATAGCCGGCGGGCTCGTCCGGGTCACCATCAGGGACCGTGAGCTGGTGATCCAAAACACCGGGAAGAACGGGCCGCTCGACAACGACCGGATTTTCCAGCGGTTCTATAAAGAAAGTACCGATCCGGGCAGTCTGGGGCTTGGCTTACCCATCGTGCGCCAGATCGGTACGTTATACGGCTGGGAAACGAGTTATGCGTATATCGGCGGATTACACAGCTTCCGGCTCAGCATATCTCCCAATGGTTGAAGGAATCAATGTTGATTACCCTTGCCGTCGGACGTATACGCGCCGATGTCCGCGTTATAAGTCGTATTGCCCTTGCCAATGGCGGGGGAGCCCGGTTGCAGGTGGTAGTTGTTGCTCGTGGCAGCTCCGTTGGGGGTGGATAGCTTGCCGTCAAAGCTTACGAACATCGGATCGAATTGTCCAACCATCGTGGAGATGATGTCGGTCGGCTGCGGCTTGGCAATCCCGTCCGGGGGATAGAACTCGGAACGGATGTTAATCGTAACGGGAGTGAGTCCGCTGGCGGCGCCCGTCGTATCCAGGAAGGTGTCCGCGGAGGCGTAGAACAGGTTGTTCCCGTACTTCGTGTTGGTCGTGTCGGCCTGGTCCGTTACCAAAATGCCCTGGTAGTTGTCTTCGATGATGTTGTTGTAGAACAGGGCCATGGCGCCTACGTCGACGGAAATGGCCCGGCCCGGCTCGGCTTGACCCCTTCTCCAGCCGTTACACAGGATCGTGTTGTTGTAGGCGGTGATCTGGGTCTGCGGGATCGGTGTAGTCGAGCTGGACTCCAGCTTGATGGCGGTACCGGCCTGGCTGTAGATGACGTTGTAGGCGATCGTGCCGGTGACGCCGTTTTTAACGTCTATCGCCTCGCCGTCGGTACTGCCCGAGCAAAGGATGGTATTGCGCAAGATCGTGATCTTGCATCCCCCTTTCAGGTTGAATCCGTTGTCCTGTCCGTTGGTGAACCAGGAATCCTCGATGTCCAGTGTTCCGGGCGTCGTCATTTCGACCGTCTCGGTCGGACTACCGGTGGGATCGGGGCCACCCGTGTTGTCCACGTGCGTCCATTTAATGGTGACCGACGTGGCGCTGTCGCAGATGAGCCCGCCCCAGGAGCCCGGCAGCTTGGTGTCGGAGTTGATCTCGATCGTGCTGTCCTTGGACCCGATCAGGCTGAGCACGCCGTCGACGTTGATCAGGGAATTGTTCTTCACGGTAATTTGAGCGCCCGGTTGTGCCGACAGGGTATCGCCCTTGTTGACCTGGAGATTGCCGGTAATAGTGTAGCTGGCGCCAGCCACAAACACGCCTTTCACTACGCCGGAGACGTTGCCTGGAGCAATGGCGTTCGGGGGAGGGGTGTTTCCGGTACCAACGGATGTTTTTTCGTTGTTCTTGGAACACGCGCCAAGGGCAACGGCGACACCCAGTAACAGGGGATAAAACTTGCCTTTTGTCATACTCTTGTTTTTTAGTGATTTGGTTGGTTGCTTATTAATGTTCATATCGCAGGCCGAAGCTGAAGGACAGGCCCGTGACCTCTTTGGACAGGTCCATGTCGCTGTGTCCCTTGATCTGCGACCTGACCGACGAATTCGTCAGGTTGTTCCACTTGGTGAACAGGGTGAGGTGCCGGTTGCGCAGCTGCTGCTCGGCCGACAGGGCCAGGTTCGCCGTGGGCCGCTGATAATAGTCCCATCCCACGATGTTGTACACGTTGGAAAGCGAGCTGCCGAGGTATTGGAAGGCCAGTTGCACGAAGGTGCCCCTTTTGGGATTGCGGTACATCGCCGAAAGGTTGACCGTGTGGTCGGTCATCCCCTGCAGGGGCCGGGGCACCAGGGAGTCCGGTTGTTGATACGGGGGGTTAAGGTGGTAGTATTGCTTGGAAGTCACGGTCCTGGAGTTCAGGTAGGTATAATTTCCCGTCAGGCCGAATTTTCCGAAATACTTGGTATAGGACAATTCCGCCCCGTACACGTGCGCTTCGGGTACGTTCGATATCCTATAGTTGACGCCGTCGCTGGACTGTTGTTCGATGGTGTTGATGAGGTGCTTGTAAAAAACGCCCGCCTGGAGCGCCTCCTCCTCTCTTGGGTAATACTCGAAGCGCAGGTCGTAGTTGTCGGCTACCGTATGCTTGAGGGTGTCATTGCCCTCAGTCGCGGTGCCGGCCGCGAAGTTCAATACCTGTGTGGGCACCAGGTCGTAGTAAGCGGGACGCGCAATGCTCTTGTAATAGGAAGCCCTGAGGTTGGTCTTGGGATTCAGCTTGAACTTGAGGTCCAGGCTGGGGAGCGGGTCTGTGTAGGTTTTGTGTACCTCGTTGATGGAGCCGACGTGAAAGTTGTTGATGGTGAAGCCCTGCTGGGTATTTTCCACCCGGACTCCCCCGAGCACGTCCAGCCAGGGGAAGGAAAACTTGAATTCCCCATAGCCCGCGGCTATGTCCTCATACGCCCGATAGTTGTTCACGTCGTAGTCATAGCTGCCCTTGGGATCGAAGACGGTCCACCGGGCGCTTTGGACGTCGATGAACACTTGCTTGATCCCCATGGCGTCAGTATCGGGTTTGAGCGTATAGGAATTCTGCAGGTTGTAGCGGACCTTGGCGCGGTAAAGGCCGCCGCCTTTGAGCTCAAGGATACCCCTCCCCGGGAGGCTGGTCTTGTAGGAAAGGTTGGCCATGACGTCGAAGTCCTGGTCCCGGTTGTGTTGCCAGACGCGGCTGATGGCATCGAAATAGTTGGGGGTCTTTTGGAAACCGTAGGTGCCGTTATACCCGTAGGTTCCGTTGGCGCTGTGCACGGAGTCGATCAGGTCGTTGACCTGGAGGTCGGCCATGTCCGGGGCCCGCGCAAAAGCCAGGGAATATACGCCCGTCCAGTCCAGCATGAAGTGTTGGGACAGCACGTGCTTGCCCGACAGCTTGAGGTTCTCCATGTAGGTCCGCTGGGTAGCCGACGTCCAGTCCGTAGTCACCGGGCCGGTGCCGGGGACCGTCCGCCCACCGTTACCGCCGACAATCGCGGTGTCCACCTCGGTCCGCGCCTGGCCCAGGAAGCTGTACAGCGCCATGTTGTTCAGCGTGATCTTATTACGCGGATTGATATTATAATCCAGGTGCGCCGTGATGCCTTCGTTCAGCTGCTGGGTAGAGTACCAGCGGTTGGCAAAATCCGTGATTTGTGGCGCCCCGTTGGCGTTATAGGCCGGGCCCACCTGGGCAAAGTTGTTGTAGTTGCCGTAATACTGGTTCTGGAAGCTTTCCACGACGAGCAGCCCCAGCTTGTTGTGCATGTAGCGGTTCCCGTAAGCGATCGTCGCCGTGCCCGTAGGCGGCGGTGTGATGGGGTGGAACTCCAGGTTGGTCCGGCTAAAGTCCCCCGGTTGGGCCACATAACTGTCGCCATACCGCTCGGTCGGGCTTTTTTGCTGGATGTCCTTGCGGGAAAAATAGTCGAACGGTTGGTTGAACACGATCGTGCTGTACCCCAGGGAGCCCAGCACCTTAAAGGTTTCCTTCTGGGGCGCGTCCTTCATCACCAGGTTCACCGTACCGCCGATCGCGTCCCCTTCCATTTCCGGGAGGAGTGTCTTGTGTACCTCGATGGACCCCAGCAGGTCCGACGGAACGAGGCTCATGGATATCGTCCGGGACTTGTCGTCCGGGCTGGCAATCTTGATACCGTCGATCAGCGTATTGTTATATTGGGGCTGCATACCCCGGACGTCCGCATAGGCTTCATCCCCCCCGCCGTTCCGCAGGACGGTCACGCCGCTCACGCGCTGCAGTACGTTGGCCGCGTTGATGTCGGGGGAACGTTCCATAGCCCTGGCGGACACGACATTTACAATATTATCGGAGCGCTTTTCACGGTTGCGGGCCCCGGCGTCCTCTTCCTGGCTGAGCTTACCGTACACACTGACCTCTTGCAGTTCCGTCGTCCGGGGCTCGAGCTCCGCGTTTACTTTTTCGGTCTCTCCTTCCTTGAGCTTTATGTGCCGGTTGGCAGTGCCGTAACCGACGGACTCCAACACTACTATATATTCACCTGGGGGGACGTTCTGGAAACTGAACCGGCCTTCGCTATCGGTTACCGCCCTGAAAGAAGTATGCTCGAGCGTCACCAGCGCGCCTATGAGCGGTTCGCCGTCCTTACCCGTAACCTTTCCTTTTATGCCTCCGTTTTGCGCATAGATCCACTGACAAAAAAAAGTAAAGCATAGTAGGAAGGCAGTCTTCATGTCGTTTGGTTTGCCGCTAAAGTATAGTCATGAAAAACTTCATACCGCTTTGCTTTTCGATTTAAAGATTTTGTCACGATTTCATCGCCGACATTTTTTGATTCGGTAACGTTCAATTCATAAGAGAGTAGTAGCTTATATATAAATCCAGAATCTAATCAGCATATCTTCAAAATTCATTGATGTTTTCTTAATGTAAACCAGCACGGGTGTCCCGATAAGCTCGAGTAAGTTTACACCCATGCTATCGTTACGACCCTGTATCCTGTGCGCGCTCCTGCTGACGTGCAGTGCTGCCTTCGGGCAAAAGGAAGACGAAGGCGGTAAGCCTTCGGGTATCCGTCCCCGCTTGTTACGCGGCCCATACCTGCAAACTGCTACGCCGACCGGTATCCTGATCCGGTGGAGGACCGATGCGTCGGCGCGCAGCCGCGTCCGGTTCGGGACCGATCCCGACAGGCTCGACGGCATGGCCGATGATTCCGCGTTGGTGACCGAACACGAGGTGGCGCTCCGGGGGCTTCAGCCTTTAACCCGGTACTATTATACCATCGGTGAATTCAAGGACACGCTGGAAACCGGCCCGGGAAGCAGTTTTACCACACTACCGCTCACGGGCGCCGCGGGGGACTATCGCATCGGCATTTTCGGCGACTGCGGTAACAACTCGGTCAACCAGCGGAACGTCCGCGACCAGTTCCTGAAATACCTGGACACCGGCCGGCTCAACGCCTGGATCCTGGTGGGCGACAACGCGTATTCGGATGGGACCGACGCGGAGTTCCAAACCAACTTTTTCAACATTTACCGGGACAACCTCCTCAAGCTATATCCTTTGTTCCCGGCGCCGGGCAACCACGACTACCACGACATCGAATTTTCCGCGGCGGTGGCTCAGCGGACGCACAGCGTGGCCTATTACCAGAATTTCTCCGTGCCGGAAAACGGGGAGGCGGGGGGTGTCCCGTCACACACGAAGGCGTTCTATTCCTACGACGTTGGGAATATCCACTTCCTGTCCCTGGATTCGTACGGCAAGGAGGCCGATGATTATCGGTTATACGACACCACCGGCCCCCAGGTACAGTGGATCAAGCACGACCTCGAGGCCAATACCAACCGGACCTGGGTGATCGCCTACTGGCACCATCCACCCTATACGATGGGTTCGCACAGCTCGGATAAGGAAACGGAGCTGGTGAAGATCAGGGAAAACTTCATCCGCATCCTGGAACGATATGGCGTCGACCTGGTCGTTTGCGGTCACAGCCACGATTACGAACGGTCCCGGCTGATGAAGGGCTATTACGGTATGGAAGCCGACTTCGACAGCCTGAAGTACAACCTGAGCCAGTCTTCAGGATCGGACACCGAGCCGTATGTAAAACCTGTCGGCGGAGACGGCACCGTATACGTGGTAACGGGCTCGGCCGGGAAGCTGGGTGGAGAGCAACCCACTTTCCCGCACAACGCCATGTATTTCTCCGATGCGGTCCATGGAGGCGCTTCCCTGCTGCGGGTGCGTGGCAACCGGCTCGATTTTACGTGGATCTGCGCCGACGGCGTCGTCAGGGACCATTTCGTAATGATAAAAAAGACTTGAGCGGTTGAAGGCGACCCTGCTCGTTTTGGCCTTATCCCTGCTCGCCGGGACCTTCGCGGAGCAGAAGATGACGCGTCCGGCGGACGACGTATTGGGCTACGTGCGAGCCGCCTTTGGCGACTTTGCCCGGAGCGCCGACAGCCTCAATGAGGCCGTCCGGCATCCCGGGGATGGACGCGCCATGGAGCGGGCGCTGCTACAATGCCGGTTGCGCTATAAACGGATCGAGTTTTTCCTGGAGTATTTTTTCCGGAGCGCCGCCCTGATCTATAATCAGCCGGCAAAGTACGAGGTGGAGGAACCCTTCATGGAATACGAGGCGCCGCGAGGCTTGCAGTTGATCGAGGACATGCTGTATGCCCGGCAGGAGGATTCCACGAAAGGAATGTTGATCGAGCAGTCGCGCGCGGTGGCCGAGTCCGCCCGTGACCTCGGGTCATTGCTGTACGGGTTCCACCTGGAGGACGCGCCGTTGATGGAAAGCCTCCGGTTGGAATTGATACGGGTCATGACCTTGGGCATAACAGGGTATGACGCGCCGCTGTCGAAAAGCGGGGTTGAGGAATCGGAAGCCGCGATGGAGGCGATCGATCGTTGTTTGCAACCGTACCTCGCCCATGGCGGAGAGGCCGATAGTATCCGGTTCTACCTGGACCAGTCGCTGCGGATGCTCCGGGCCAGTCCGGGGTTTGACGGGTTTGACCGGCTCGCGTTCCTTGTCCGCGGCGCCTTGCCGCTGCAGCGGCATTTGGGAGAATGGATCGACCAAAACGGTTTGTTTTGCCAGACAGTGCCGACGCTCGACTACCGGTCGGCGGACCTCTTCTCGCCGGGCGCGATCGACCTGCGTGCCCTGCCGGGCGGAGCCGATGTGCATGCCCTGCCGGGAAATGGCCGTGTGGCGCTGGCCGAACGCGGCCGGGAGCTGTTTTCGGACCCGTCATTGTCCTCGGACGGCTCCAGGTCGTGCGCTACCTGTCACCGGCCGGGGACATATTTCACCGACGGCCGTGTCGTAAGCCCCGCCATGCCGGGGTTCCCTCCCCTCCGGCGCAACACCCCCACCTTGCTGTACGCCGCCTACCAGTATAGCCAGTTTTGGGATGGACGAGCCAGGAGCCTGGAGGACCAGGTAGCGGACGTGCTAACCAATCGCGCCGAGATGGGGATCGACACCAGCCGGAAAGACGTCCGGAAGGCGGCGGCGGCGCTGGCGGCGTATGTCCGTACACTTACACCGTTCAACAGCCGGTTCGACCGGTACATGACCGGAGACCGCCGTGCGCTTACGCCGGACGACGTCCGCGGTTTCAATCTCTTCATGGGTAAGGCGCGTTGCGCCACCTGCCATTTTGCACCGCTCTTTAACGGCCTCAGGCCACCCTTGTACGACGTAACGGAGTATGAGGTGCTGGGCACACCGGCGACGGCGGACCTCCTGCATCCCGTAGCCGATACAGACAAGGGGCGGTATGGCGTCTATCCCATCCCGTTCTATCGGGGGGCCTTCAAAACGCCCACCGTGCGGAATACGGCCGTCACCGCACCCTATATGCACAATGGCTCGCTGCCGGACATCAGCACGCTGGTGGCCTTCTACAACCGGGGCGGCGGAAAAGGGATCGGGCTGGCCGCCGCCGGCCAGACTTTGAGCGGCGACACTCTGCATCTTTCCGCAAAGGAAGTGAGGCAGCTTACAGCCTTCCTGAATGCCCTTACTGATCGCTCTCTGTAGGGACTCTGTGCATTCTGGAGAGACTTTGGATTATATATAAACTCATTGTTAGAATAAGGTTACCGAATTAATAACCTTTTCATAATACTTCTTTTCCCCCTTCGTTTCCCGAAATATTTGCAAAAAAAAATCCCAAGACAATATGCTATTGAGACGTATCGTCCTTTCCCTGTTTGTGGTCTCCTGCGTTGCGGCTGCACAGGCGCAAACCCTCAGGGGCAAGGTTTTCGACAGTAACACGGGCGAGCCGCTTACCGGGGCCACCGTCGTGCTCGAGCACACGCATTACACCACGACCGTTCAGCTGGACGGAGCGTTTGTCTTCCGTCACCTTCCTTCCGGAAAGTATATCATCGACGTAACGACGGTAGGCTATCAACACTCCAAACCGCAAGAGGTCGAGCTGACGGCAGACGTCACCGTGAACATCGGCATGACGCCATCCGCGATTACGTTGCAGGAAACCACGATTGTGGGTAGCGCCGGGGGCTCCGACCACGTCGCGCGCCGGCTGGAACAGCGCTCCGACATGGTGCAGAACATCCTGTCCGCCCGGACGATCGAGCTCAGCCCGGACATCACTGTCGCCAATGCCATCCAGCGCGTGAGCGGCGTGACCATCCAGCGCGACAATACCGGCGACGGCCGTTATGCGATCATCCGCGGGATGGACCAGCGCTACAACAACACCCTGGTGAATGGGATCAAGATCCCCAGCCCGGACGACAAGTACCGCTTCGTGCCGATGAACATCTTCCCGTCCGAAATGCTCGAACGCCTGGAAGTGATCAAGGCGCTCACACCAAGCATGGAGGGCGACGCCATCGGGGGCACCATGAACCTGGTGATGAAAAACGCCCCCGACCACTTTTTGCTGACCGCGAATGCATCGGGGGGGTACTCCACGCTTTTTTCCAGCCGTCCCTTTACCGCTTTCAATCATTCGGGCATCCCGAAAAAATCGCCGGCTGAAATCCATGGCAACGACTACCCCGCACCGGCCACGGACTTTACCAACAGCAATCTGCTATACAGCCAAAAGAGCAATCCGATCAATGAGCTGGTCGGATTGACCATCGGGGACCGGTTTGCCGGCGGAAAATTGGGTATCATCCTTTCCGCGAGCTATCAGAATATCTACAAAGGCTCGATTTCCGAGCGCCTTGTACCGGACGCGCAGCCGCTGACGGCTCCCGTCCCCAATACGCTGAATCCTTCCGATTCCTATGTCCGCCAGTTCAACACCCAAACCAACCGCCTGGGTCTGCAGAACAAGATCGATTACTTCTTCAATAGCCGGAACAAGATTTCGCTGTTCAACATGTACCTGCACCAGAACGAATACGAGACACGGTTTACACCGGACAGCTCTACGGCAGGTCTGAACTCTACGCCCACCCAGACGCTTGTCAGCCCCGAATACCGGAGCCGCTGGCAAATCCAGGACATTTACAACGGAACGCTCCATGGTGAACACCAGCTTTCCAACCGGGTTAAATTCGATTGGAATGGCGTATACTCCTTCGCCAAACAGAATATCCCGGACATGTCGACCATAACCTGGACCGAGCTCGTGAACTATGACGCCTCCGGTGACGGAAAAATCACCAACATCAGCAATACCGTTCCAAAGGGCACTTCCAATGCAATAACCCACCGCTGGCAGCACAATACCGACCAGGACCTGGCGGGTTATGCCAACCTCGGGTATACCCCCACCCTGTTCAACCGTCTCGTGGAGTTCCAGGCAGGCGGCCTTTACCGGTACAAGACCCGGAACAACTACAACAACGAGTACGCCCTACAGGCCCTGAATGGCGGAGCGCCCTTTACCAACGTCAACGACGTGCAGCCGTACTTCCAGGCCACCGGTGATAACCAGGGAAGCACGACGGCCAACAACGCCATGACGTATACGGCCCATGAAAAGGTCGGGTCAGGGTACCTCCAGGCGCGTTTCATGCTCGTCCAAAACCTCCAGGTGTTGGGCGGCGTCCGGGTGGAAAACACCGTGGACGACTACAATACCGTACTGCCCGAGACGTCGACGATCGGTAAAAGCGGTACGATCTCCTATACAGACGTCCTGCCCAGCGTACACTTCAAATATTCGGTCGCTAAAAACCAAAACATCCGCCTGTCGTACTTCAAGTCGATCAGCCGGCCTGGTTTCGGAGACCTGGTTCCCATCACCGATAACTCCAATGACGAGTTCACTTTCCTGGGCAACCCGCTCCTGCTGCACGTACGCGCCGACAACCTCGACGCCCGGTACGAGCTGTTCCCCGGGATCGCCGACCAGTTCCTGGTAGGGGCTTTCTACAAAAAGATCGAAAACCCGATCGAATATTACGTTACCAATGTCAATGGCCCCTCTTCCCTCTACATCAAGCCCCAGAACTCCGGCGAAGCCACCAACTATGGTTTGGAAGCGGTCTTCACCAAGTTCTTCGGGATGTTCGGGGTTTCAGCGAACTATACCTATACGCACTCGAGCGTGACGACGCCCAAGCGCTTGTATACCCTTTCCAATGGAAGCATTCAGACATTCAACGTCAACCAGACCCGTCCCCTCCAGGGCCAGGCCAACAACGTGGGTAACATATCGCTGCTCTTCAAGAGCCAGAAGATCGGCCTGGACGTACAGCTCGCGCTGGCCTACACCGGGGACCGGATCGCCCAGGTGTCGCCCTACGCCAACCTGGATATCTGGGACAAACCCTTCACCCAGCTCGACCTGTCGCTGGAACAACGGCTGGCCAAACACTTCACGTTCTTCGGCAAGGTGAACAACCTGACCAACGCGCCTAACAAGGAGTACATAAAGTTCCCGTATAAAACCGTCAACTCGAACCTGCCCGGCGGCTACCAGGTGCCCTTCCAGGATGCAGGTAGCAACTATACCGTTGCGCAGAAGGACATTTATAAGCTCAGTTTCCAGGGTGGAATCCGTTACAAATTCTAAAAAATCTTACATGAAACGATATTTGGCTTTTTTTGTGGTTTGCACTTTTCTGGGTTGCACCAAATGGGCCCAGGACAAACAAAATATCTACTACTATAAAGCGCCCCCTCCCCCGGGCGGCGCTATCAGCGATTCGACGCCGCTGTGCGGCTCTGTCAAGGGCGTGATGCTTACCGGCAAGACCTATACGCTTGGATGCACCATCAACGTGCCCTCCGGCGATACGTTAATCCTGGAACCAGGGGTAACCATCCACGCCGACGTCAATTCGGGCATCATCGTGCACGGTACACTAATCAGCCTCGGCACCAAGGACCAACCCAATTTCATGACCGTGGCGGGCGTGACCAAGAACAACACCCAGGGGCTGCCGCTCGGCCAGGACTCCGCACACATCGGCCTGTGGAAGGGCATCATGTGCGACACCTCCTGCAAGGCGCTGATCCTGAAATGGACGCACATCGACTTCGCGGGCGCCTCCTACGGCAACGTGGACGGACCGTCCGTCGAGCAAAGCGCCGGTACGTCGTTCAACATCCTTTTCCAGAACCCCAACGGCTACTTCATCATGGAAGACAGCTGGGTATATGGCGGTACGGACGACTGTATCCGTATCTCCAACGGCAAGATCCACGTCTTCCGCAACACCTTCGAAAAGTGCGGCGGCAGCGGCGGCGACTGTGTGAACTCCAAGGGTGGTACGCAAGGCACCGTTGCTTATAACCTGTTCATCGGAACCGCTTACAACGGCCAAAAGGCCTCCAATAAGGGCCAGCCCGTGGGTGCCGTACAGACCAACATCGTGATGTACAACAGCACGTTCGTTAACGGCGGCGTACAAATCGTGGCAGGTCAGCGTGCCGGCGGCATCGACTTCGAGCAGGGCGCTAAGGGCGCATTTTTCAACAATGCGTTCATCAACTGCCGGGTGGGCTACCGCGTGGTGAACAACCCGGTTGCCGACACCGCGAACCTGACCTACGGGAACAACTACCAATGGGCGGATTCCCTGGTCATCGCGAACCAGTTCTTTACGTTCGGGGGCGTTTGCACCAAACCCATGCCCACCGATATCCCCAATCCGTCTTTGTACCTGCCCTCGAATTTTTACTACCCTGATCCTCCCGCGAATTCCTACGACGGTACGCCGGTAGTACAGTACGAGAATCCCAGGTTCTTGAACTATTCGCTGCCCCAATCGGGGCCCCTGTTCTCGATCACCGCGGTGGGGAGCTACGACTTCCACCTGACACCCGGCTCTCCGCTGATCGGCAAGGGTAATACTTCGGTCACGCCGCTGGTTGTCGTACCCATCGATCCGACCTATGGGGCGACCGAGGTTACGCCTCCCGGTGCGGACCTTGGGTGCTACCAGATCAATGGATCGGGGAATCAGCACTAGAATAACTTCATGTTTGCCGGCCGCCGCGGTTTTCGGACTGCGGCGGCTTCTTGTTGTCCGGAAACGAACGGTCGGCGCGCCAGCATTTTTTGCGGCGCCCTGATTGTGAAAGGCTTACGAATTTGGCACTTCCTTAGTTACCTTAGGTGCATGATATATACCTATATCAAAATCGCCTATAGGAGCCTGATGAAGAACAGGCTGGTTTCCTTCATCAATGTTTTTGGGCTCGGGTTGGCCATGTCCGTGGGGATGATCGTCCTGGTCACGTACCAGGATGAAATCGGGTACGATCAATTCCACCCGCACCCGGACCGGACCTACCGGATTATCAGCACCTATCAGAAAAACGACGGGAGCCGCTGGTCCATGGCCAGCACGCCGCTTCCGCTACGCGCCGCGCTGGACGGGGGCTCCGGTGACATCGAGCAAACGGTGAGCCTGTACCCGGCGCTGTCGGGGACGGCACGGATCGGCGGGCGCGAGCTCAACCTGAACGGCGCTTTTACGGAGCCGTCTTTCTTCAGGGTCTTTGGCTTCACGCTGGCGGAAGGGGATACCTCCACCGCGTTCCGGCAGCCAAACGACATCGTGCTGAGCGGCGAGGCCGCCAGGCGTTTTTTTGGCCCGGCGCCGGCGTTGGGAAAGGTGCTCGACCTCGGTAACAAGGGAAGCTTTATCGTGACCGGGGTGTTGAACGAGCCCCCGGGTAAATCGCATATATCTTTTGACGCCTATGCGCCCTTTACGGCCGTTCCGGGTCTGGTGCAGTCCAAGGTGCTACCCGAAAAGTCGAATGACTGGGGCGATTGCATGATAACCTATACCTACGTGACCCTGAAGACCGGTACGGGTACGCGCAACCTGTCGGACCGCCTGGCAGCCATGGCTGTGGCGATCAACAAAACCGACAAGCAAGGGCGTCTGGGTTTCAAGCTGCAGAGCCTGACCCGCATCCGCCCCGCGGACGACAAAATCTACAACGACATCGGTGGCGGTACGACGTGGAACAAACTGTGGGTGGAAATAGACGTCGCCCTGTTGATCCTCCTGGCGGCCGCCTTCAATTATACCAACCTGACGGTGGCCCGCGCGCTGACCCGGGCCAAGGAGGTGGGCATCCGAAAGATAACCGGCGCCAAACGGCGCCAGGTATTCGTCCAGTACATCGTCGAAGCCTGCGTGCTGGCGTTTTGCGCCCTGGGCTTCGCCTGGGTGCTCCTGGAGCTGATCGTCCGCTGGGCGCCCTTTAACGATGGATACGAAATGGTCCCGTCCAATTTCGACTATCCGCTGCCCTTTGTCCTGGACAGCTTTGCGTTCGCGCTTTTCACCGGGCTCCTGGCCGGGGTGGCGCCCGCCTGGATACTGTCCTCGTTCAAGCCGCTCAGGGTATTAAAAAACCTCTCCACCGCGAAGGTATTTGGGAGCGTCGGGCTTCAAAAAGCGCTCACGGTCTTTCAATACACGCTTTCACTGGTGATCGTGATCTTCCTGTTCACCTTTTACAGGCAGTTTTCGTTCCTGGCGGCGCAAGACCAGGGTTTCAACCGGGAGAATACGATGGTGGTGCCGCTCAACGGAGCGGACGCCCATGTCGCGGCGGCGGCCGTCGCCGGTATAAGCGGCGTGGGATCTGTGGCGGCGATGTCCAATGCCTTTACGTCGCACTTTTCCGGTATTTCGGGTGCGGCGTGGGTGGACCAGGCCCAAAAGAATGCGGTGTCGCTGGACTATTATTTCACCGACCCCGCTTTCGTACCCTCGATGAAAATCCGGTTATTGACCGGCCGGAATTTCGGACCCCGGGCCGACTCGCTGCCCGAGCACGACGTTCTCCTCAATGAGACAGCGGTCCGCCAGCTGGGTTTCACATCGGATGAGGAGGCGCTGGGCCGCTGGCTGTGGGTGAGCGATTCGATAAAACTGAATATCATCGGGGTGGTGGCGGACTTCCACTTCGAGATCGCGGGGAAGCCGATGACGGCGTTGGCCCTGCGGTACAACCCCAAGTATTTCAGCTACCTCTATGTCGGGGCGGAGCCCGGCGATAAGACCGCGTTGTCGGATCGTCTGCGACAGCAGTGGCTACGCCTGTTCCCGGCCACGCCATTTACCTACTCTTGGCTGGACGAGGACATCGAACGAAGGGACTCTCAAAGCGCCACCATCTCCCTCCTCGGCTACCTGGCGTTCATGACCGTGACCATTGCCACGCTGGGACTGCTGGGGCTCGTCACCTACAACGTCGAAACCAGGAGGAAAGAGATCGGCGTCAGAAAGGTCATCGGCGCCACGAACGGCCAGCTGGTCCGGCTCCTGTCCGTCCGGTACGTCAAGCTGCTGGTGATCGCCGGTTGTATCGGTGTTCCCATCGGCTTTATCCTGGGTTCCTTGTTCCAGCAAAACTTCCCGGTACGTCCCGGCGGTGGCGGCTCGGCCGCAATGGGTTGTTTTGTCCTGCTGCTGGGTATCGGCCTGGTCACCATCATATCCCAGACCTTTCGCGCGGCGCGTGAGAACCCGGCGAACTCACTAAAAACAGAGTAGGCTAAAAACCAGGATTTCTCCAGAATCGGAACCTAGTTTTGGGTTCTTATGCGTTTCGTCTTTGTCGTCCTGTTATTTGTCGCCTCGGGGGTTTGCGCCCAGGACAACTACGAAATTCAGGTCTATGCGTCGCCCACCGTCGGCAGGGATACCACGATGGTGGAGCTGCACAGCAACTACAGTTTTATCGGCAATACGGCCTCGGACGGGGTGGTATCGACCAATCACATGGACCGGGAGACCATCGAGATCACCCATGGCTTCACCCCGTGGATGGAGCTGGGTTTTTATATTTTCAACGACATCGCAGACATGGGAAGAACCAATTATGTCGGGAGCCACATCCGTCCGCGGGTGATGGCTCCCGCCAGTTGGAACTGGCCGGTCGGCGTAAGCATTTCCTTCGAAGGGGGTTTTGTCAAAGAAGGGTACGACCCCGACGTGTGGACATTGGAGATACGACCGATCGTGGACAAACAGATCGGGCCGGTCTATCTGGCCGTCAACCCCACCTTCGACATTACCTGGAAGGGCGCCGACGCCGGGCGGGGTGTCGTTTTCGCCCCGGACTTTAAATTCAGCTATCAGATCGGGAAGGTCTGGGCGCCGGGTATAGAATATTACGGGTCGCTCGGACCGGTCACGCGCTTCGATCCGGTTCCCGACCAGCAACATCAATTGTTCTTCGCGGTCGACGCGGATTTCGATCCCCGGTGGGAATTCAACGCGGGGTATGGGTTCGGGCTGACGCCCTCGATCGACCGGAG
>NZ_DATJIY010000121.1:0-21653 GCF_035492835.1 Dinghuibacter sp. | reverse complement strand
CAGGTCGACGGAAAAGATCGCCGGCTGATGGTCATAGGCGTGGTAAAAGACTATCATTTTGCCTCCCTGAAACAAAAGATCAAGCCACAACTTTTTACAATCGATCCCTCCGTAAGCCTCGGCCAGTTCCTGATCCGGATACAGCCCAACAATACGGCAGCGACGGTTGCAGCCGTTGAAAAAATCTACAAAAATCTCGACCCTTGGCATCCCTTTGCATACCATTTCGTGGAAGAGGATAATGAGCGGAGCTATGAACCAGAAGATAAATGGCGGCAGATCATCGGCTATGCAGCTATTCTAACAATATTTATATCCGGCATCGGCCTTTTCGGGTTGACCCTGCTATCCATCGGCAGGCGCACCAAAGAAATAGGCGTACGAAAAGTGCTAGGCGCAAGCGTTTGGCAGATATCCGGATTGGTAGCCAAAAAATTTGTCGGGTTGGTCCTTATCTCCTTTCTACTGGCCATCCCCGCTGCCTGGTATGCCGCCAGCCGATGGCTCGACAATTTCCCCTATCGCATTCCCATGAGCGGATGGATCTTTGTTTTAGGTTCCCTGCTGACCTTGGTCATCGCCCTACTGACTATAAGCATCCAAGCCATCAAGGCCGCCCATATAAACCCGGCAAGAAGCCTGAGAGCGGAGTAAAAATCTCAACTCTATATGGTTAACTTTCGGATGGTATTTCAACAAAATTATGAACCCCGCTCTGGCAGTAGGCATCATTTTTAGAATCAAATCCCTATCCTTCTGATTCATTCATATACAAAGCCTCAAACACCTATATATGCCTGGCATTTCGTAGCCCCCCCCGGTCCTTTAAATCTTTCACTACATCAAAACCACCGCTCCAAATCAGGTGAAAAAAATCTTTTTTACCGCCTCAATACCCATTATTGTTCATCAAAACGACTGTTTCACCACTGACCCAACTATATACCTACAAACCCCGACTCCACTTCTAGACGACTGCCTTTCCTTCACTACATCCCTCAAATATTTTTCGTATCTGCCGGAAAGGCCTTCATTAAGCCGCTACCTCCCGATATATCCATCATCACCCAGATCGAACTGCTAGGTTGGTACGGTGCCGCACCGGAGAAACTCGCCCCGCTCGCCAACTTGGTCAACAAAGCGACGATTTAGCCCCTCACCGCAGCCATCGCTACCCAGGCCGCCACCGCCCTCGTCCATGATCTCACACTCATCACCCGAAACACCGCCGACTTCCAACAAATCCCCGGCCTTCAGCTTATCAACCCTTTCGCAATCTAGGCTCGCTAGCCAATTCTACCATCACTCTTTAAACGCAAGCAACCTACTAGTATATTCCCGCTTAACTTGAGTCTCAAAGCTATCCGAATAGTTCTCCATACTTTAAAGAACAATAATATGGGGTACATCAAAGAACCCAAGGGAATTGACTTCGTGGTAGAGCCCCATGTGGTCATTAAAGAGGACCATGAGATCATGGGCAAGATCATTGCCGACTATAAAGCCACTGGCCAGATCACCCGAGCACTAAGAGCGCGGAAGGCACGCACAGCTGCCAAGAAGGTAAAACGCTGATATAGCGTAGCCATCTAACTTATATTTCCAATCAGCCTAAAAATTACTCAAAAGGCTAATTACGACCCCAACATCACAAAAAAAGCCGGGGTAAAAACCCCGGCCGGATATACATGAGAAAACTAAACATCTTAACGGGCCGGGCCGGGCTGGTTGTTTACGGGCAGTAGTTCCACGCGGATATAATTGTTGCCACCTAGGTATCGACGGGCGGCGTCGCGGAGCCGGGGGACAGTTATTTTGTCGAGTTCGCTGGAGTAGTCTTCGACCTGGTGGGGGTCTTCATTATTCTGCAGCTGCCTGCTGAGGTAGCCGAGCCAGAATCCGTTCGTCTTTAATTGGGTCTCGTGGGCCATTTTCGCCTCGGCCCTCCATTTATCGATGTTTTCCTGCAAGGGGCCGTCCTTTCGAAGCTTGTCTACCTCATCGAGGGCTGAAGCGACCAGTTTGTTGACGTTTTGCGGAGCGCATCCGAAGGTAATGACCATCGAATAGCGCGCTTGCGGATATTTGGCGGAATTGACAACGACGCCCGGGCTATAAACGCCGCTTTCGTCTTCGCGCAGCCGTTGCAGCAGGCGTATCTCCAACGCCTCTTTTATCGCGTCCAGGCTGGTCAGGTTTGTCCTGGTGTAGTCAAAGGTCCCGGAATAGACCATGTATACGGTTGCCTTGGGTTCGATCCCTTTGTAGACGACCTTTTCCTGTACACCCTCGGGGATGTGGATACCCAGGTCCCTGGCCGGTGAGCCGGTGTGGGTCGAGGGAAGCGCCCCCAGGTATTTCCCGAGCAGGGGCTTGATAGTGGCCAGGTCGAAATTCCCCACGAACGTAAAGGTAAATGCGGAGGCGTCGGCGAAGCGTTCCTTATAGATCCGGTAGGCCTTGTCGAGATCGATCTGCGCGAGCTTTTCGAGAGAGGGGCCGGTGCGGCGGAAATTATAGTTCCCCAGGATGGCGCTGAGCGAATCGCTGAATACGGCGCCCGGATCGCTCGCACGGTTGGCCAATTGTTCCCGCGAACGCTCCATGATACTGTGGAAAACGGTCGTGTCTTTACGCGGCTCGGTCATATAAGCATAGACGAGCTGGAGGGCTGTCTCCAGGTCTCCCGGTGTCGACTGGCCGCTGATGCCCTGGCTACGTTCTTCGATAGCCGGCTGTACCCCCACTTGTTTACCGGAAAGGAATTTCCGCAGGTCGCCCTGGCTATAGTTGCCAGCGCCACCCGAGGCGACGACCGCCGCAGCCGCGGTGGCAGACTCGTAGTCCGCGTCGGAGTAGAGTGAGGTCCCACCCGGCGCGAACCCGCTGAAGAGGATCTGGTCGTTCTTGAAGTCCGTGGGCTTAAGCACCACGGTAAGACCGTTACTGAGGGTAAGCGTAGTGGTATTCAACCGTTGGTCGTACTTCTCGTCCGTCACCTTCCCCGCGGCGGGCTGGCCGACGAGCAGCGGCAGGGTATTGACCTGGTCCTTGTATGCCTGAAGGTTTTCGGATTCCACCGAATGTATCCAGCCTTCGACGATGGCGCTGTCGGGCAGGGAGGCGACATCCTTTTCGGGCGCCATAATGAGGATATCACGGTCGGTTGGTTTCAGGTTGCTCTCCAATAAGTTGTTCACCTCCGTTAGCGTGATGCCGGGGATGTCCTTCACCGCAAGCGCATATTCCGCGTCGATACCGGCCGCGGCTTCGCCATCCAGGAAAAAGGACTGGTAATCCTGGACATAGTTGATGGAAGGGGTTTTGTCCTTTTCCTTCAAGTCCCGTTCTTCGGAGCTGAGCAACCTGGCTTTCGCGCGTCCGAGCTCGGTGGCGGTAAACCCGAATCGCCGTGCTCGTATGATCTCGCGCCACATGGCCTTGAAGCCCTGCTCCAGCTGCCCTTGTTTGGCTGTTACGCTGGCGTCGACGACATCAAGGCCGCCCATAAAACCGCCGATACCGGCGCCGGCCTGAAGGAATGGCGGGCTGGCCTGGCGGATCAGCTCCGCGTACCTTTCCTGTAGCATCGCATTGAACAGATCCTGGACGAGGCTGCGGCGGAAATCCGCATCCGTCTTTACGATGAGCCCCGGATGCTTGATCAGTACTTCCGCCCGGGTCGCCGTCATTTCGCGATCGGTAGCGACGACGAAGTGATTCTGGCCGGTGAGCGGAACGGTGTATTTTGGCCGTTGCCGTTCCTGCATCGGGTTCCGGAGGTCCGAAAAGCGGGCCTTCACCTCCTGTTCCATTTTGTCCACGTCGATGTCTCCGACAATGATGACGGCCTGCAGGTCGGGGCGGTACCAGTCGTGGTAGAAGTCCCGGATCGTCTCCGGCTTGAAGTTATTCAGGACGGTGTCCAGGCCGATGGGCTGGCGGCTCGCATAACGCGATCCACCAAGGATGACCGGCCAGTACAGACGGCGCATGCGTTCGGCCGCGCCCTTGCCCAGGCGCTTTTCTTCCAATACCACCCCGCGCTCCTTATCGATCTCGACGGGGTCGAGCGTGGCGTTCTGGGCCCAGTCCCGGATGATTTGCAGTCCGTTCTCCAGGACATCCGGCTTGTCGGAAGGGATCGGCAGCTCATAGACGGTCTCGTCAAAACTGGTGTAGGCATTGATGTCCGCGCCGAACCGGACGCCGTTCTTTTGCAGGTAATCGATCAGGTCGTTTTTAGGGTAATGGGTCGTGCCGTTAAAGCTCATGTGTTCCATGAAGTGCGCGAGACCCTGCTGGTCGTCATTTTCCAGTACGGAGCCGACACGGTTGACCAGGTAAAAGAGCACCCGGTCCCTGGGTTCGGCATTGTGCCGGATGAAATAGGTCAGGCCGTTCGGCAGGCGGCCATAACGGACCGAGGTGTCGAGCGGCAAAGGCTGCTGCGCCCTGGCGGTAGAAGTCAGTGCCGCGAGCGCGATCAGGCAAATCTTTGTAATCGTTGACATTAATGTTGTTTTATGATATCAAGTATCTTTTCGTTCTCGATGATCGTCATCCCGACACGATCGGCCGCAATGCCCTCCTGCAGTATATAGGGATAGCGTGGGCGGCCATCCTCCAGGACTGTGGGCAGAAAGGAGAACCGCAGGTTATCACGCAGCGGTTTTAATGCTTCCCCGGCCTCGACGATATGGGTGGATATGATAAAGATGCAGCGATTGTACCCGGCAAAGGCATTCGTTATGGAGAGCGTCCCGTCATAGGCGTCCTTTACGTTCGTGCCTTTGAAGAGCTCGTCGAAGATGACGACGAGGCTATGCCCGGCGCTGACGGCTTCCGCTACTTTTTTTACGCGGAGCACTTCCGCATAGAAGTGGCTGTAGCCACGGCTGAGGTCGTCGGGTACGTTGATGGAGGAATACAGCCCTTCCCTGACTGAGAACTCCATGTCCTCCGCTGCCACCGGAAAACCCATGTGGGCGAGGTATACGGCTATGCCAAAGGATTTCATCAGGGTGGATTTGCCGGCCATGTTCGCGCCCGTCAGGAACAGGACGTTGCTGGCGGCGTCGAAGGTCATGCGGTTGCCCACGGCTTTGTTTACTGCGGGGTGGCGCAGGTTTTCGGCATGGAAGACGTTGTCTTCTGACTTTCGGGCGCGGGGCCAGGTGAAGTTCCGTTGCCGTGCGACGTCCCCCACCGCGATACCCAGATCGAGCTCATACAAAATCGCACATAGCTGCTGAAGGCGTTCGCGGAGTACCTGGCCAAAGAGATGGTGATTGTGAGCGAGCCCGGATGGAGTTGTAGGCACCTCGCTCAAAATTTCGCGGGCCGTTTGCACATCCACGAGGCCCGACGCGCCGAACTGCCCGAAGAATACCCTGCACTTCCGGATAAAATCCGATACCTCCCGCACGGCCTCCGTCACTGCCGCGTACCGCTCATCCTTCAGGACCAGCGCCAGCAGCCTTAACCGGAACAATTGGACCGTCGTGGCCAATCGCCCGCCCGCGCCCGCGTGCAGGTAATCTTCGATGCGGCGGAGTTGTTCGCGGGTAAAGGGGAAAGCCAGGCGACGTTCCTGGATGGCCTTTAGCCGGGCTATACGTTGGTTGATGGAGTCGGCGTCCATCAAAGGTTTATTAAAAAACTCCTCGAGCAGCCGTTCGGCTCCCGTCGTCTTTACCTGGTTGAATAGGCTAAAGATCGAGCCGGGGCGGTATTTGCCGGTGAGGTTCATGTCGGTGAGGGTCTGTTGGTCCACTTCAAAGGTGGGCGCCTTCGCGGGCTCCTGCGGTTCGCGTTGGAGCAAATCGGGGATACCTTCGTTGTTGATGATAACCATCCCATGCCGGTCGGCCGTAATGCCCTCTTCCAGCTGGTAGGTGTATACCGGCTGATTGCCCTTCATCCGCGTCGGCAGGAACAAGGGGCGGATGCCGGCGTCTTCCCTTGCAAGTACCTCCCCCGCCTCGATGATGTGCGTCGAGATCACGAAGAAAGAGTCACGCCGGCGTGCAAACGCAGATGTCAGCGCCACCGTGGCTTCGTAGGCGTCCTTGACATTCGTGCCGCGAAAAAGCTCGTCGAAAATCACGAATAGGCGGCCGCCCTGGCCCAGGGCGGCGGCGACCTTTTTTACGCGCAGGACTTCGGCGTAAAAGTGGCTCGCGCCCATCCCGAGGTTGTCGGGCAGGTTGATCGTCGTGTATATCCCATCGAACACCGAGAATTCCATCCGGCGGGCGGGCACCGGGAAACCGGCGTGGGCAAGGAATAAGGCGATGCCCAGGCTTTTCATGAAGGTGCTCTTGCCGGCCATGTTCGCGCCGGTGAGAAAAACGACGGGCTGATCCTCCGTGATGGCTACGGTGTTGGGTATGGCGTTTTTTACGTGGGGGTGATAAACGCCCTCCAGGAGGACCTGCTGGCGACCCGGTGGCAGCACGACGGGGAAGACGAAGCTCCGCTCGGTGGCGACCCGGCCAACGGTCCCGTATGCGTCCAACCGATATATGTGCTGCAGGAGCCGCCGCATGGTCTCGCGGCGCCGGAAGCGGACAGCCGTGTCATATGCCGCGACTTTGGCAAAGGGTAATTTGCCCTTCGACGTTTCCTGCAGCAACGGCTGCAGTTCAGGCTCCGCCAGCAGCGACACGATCGTCGTCTTTTCTTCGCGGTAGGCATCGGGCAAAGACCCGGTCACAAAGCGTTGCAGGTGCTGGAGTATCTCCACCACCGTGGTGACGCCCTTTTGGATATTCTTGAGCTCGTTGTCTTCGGCAATCAGGCCGACCACCCGGCTACCGATGGAATGGCCGTCTCCGGAAAGGCGCGTCCGCTCGTCGGTGACGGACAGATAGGATTCCGCGATGTCGAACCACTCAGGGTTGAACGGAAACGTCTTACCCAGTCCCTGCAAGGCTTGAAAGATGGCGCTGCGCTGTCTAATGGCCTTTCCGTCCGAGAGGGGATGGCGCAGCATGTCCTCCAGCACGGCCGATCCCTGGCGGGTCATTGCCCGGTTGAACAGCCCGTAGACCGATTCCGCACCCGGGCGCCCGGGAATCGTCAGGTCGTCAAGGGTTTGCTGGTCAGTTACAAACATTATTTCCGTTTACGTCTGATTAGGATAATGGTGCCGGCTACCAATAGCATTCCTGGCAGAATACCGAGGAGCAGCCACTTCAGAGCGACCATTCCACCGCTGGTCAGCGTGATGCTCTTGTCCTTGCTGAGCGGCCGCGAGGTATCGATCGGGAACTCGCCGTTGCTGAACCAGCTGAATAGCGCCGTGCTGAAGTCGAAATTGGAGGTCCGGGGCGTATAGCGTGCCAGCTCGGCATTGCTCAGGAAGTCTGCGTCGCCGGTGACGACGATCCGCTGTTGTTTGCCGTTGATCGTGCGCGTGAGTGCGATGGCCGTCGTCAACGGGCCGGACTGGTCGCCGTCGGCGGCGGAATAGGACAGCACCGGGAAGGCCGGCTTTTCATCGTGGTGCTTGCCGGACGCCATAGGCGGGGGGGCGGACATCGTCATGACCATCGTAGCGCCCGACTGGTTTACGTTATCGTCTTCACTGGACTCTATCTGGTCCTCGGTAGGCTTGACCTTTTTATTCCAGGTTTCACTACCGTCCGTCATCAGCAGAGGGGTGATCTTGAAGGGACCGTCGTTGGTGTAGGTAAGGGCAGCCGCCCCGAGCATGGTGACGGGAAGGCTGTCGTCTTCGTCCTGTGCCAGTTTTTTCGTCAAACTGTCGGCGAACGCGGTGGGATACAATTGGATCAGGGCCGGCGAGTAGTCCTTGCTCTTCTCGATCAGCATACCGTCCATGAATTGAACCCCCAGGGGTTGCAGCAGCGGATTGAGGAGCGACTGCTTGCCCGGTTCCCCGGCCAGCAGGAGGTTTCCGCCCGCCGCCATGTATTGCTGTAGTCGCCTGGCCACCGTCGTATCGAGGGCTACCTTCGGGTCGGCAATGACAAGCGCCGCGATGTCGCCCGGGACATCCTGGTCTTTCAGCGACACGGACTCGACGTCGAAACCCTGGTTGACCAGCGAATACCGGAAGGTGATCTGGTTGGCGGTCATCTTATACTGCCGGTCGCCCAGCTTGTCGATGCTGCGTTCGGCATCCCCCTGCAAAAAAGCGATCTTCGGCATATGCGTCTGCAGCAGGCGCTTCAGCGCGGCGTCCGTTTCGGTCTCCGTAGGAAAGGTAATCTGGTCGTCGAAGAGCCGCAGAAATGTGGACCGGCCCTTGTACTTCAGCTGCATGACATACCGGCCCTGCTCCGGGCGCAGGTCGATGATCTTGCGAATCTCCTGAGGCGTCTTGAAGTCTTTCAGGTCGAGCTTCATCGACGTGGCAAAATTTTCAGCCAGCCCCTTCATCGTTTTACCGGGATTGAATTTGAACAGATCGGCATTGGTGCTGTCGTAGTAGTAGACATACTTGAAATGAATATCCGGTTTGAACCGGACGTAGGGCTCCCAGCGCGCCACATCCTGGTTGCGGCGTTCGGGTACGCCGTAGAAGAACCGGCCATCCAACAGGTTGATATAGGAAGTCACTTCGAGTGGCTCGTCCCCCATGGCTTTGATGATCGACTGGGAGTTGGCGGTGAGGGTCATGGACTTGGTAGCAGTCAGGTCCACATAACCGATCAGACCAGGCCTGCTGCCGGTATAGCCTATAGCCAGCCCCGCCACGACGATGATCACATAACGGCTCGCCTTGATCCACGCGGGTTTCGATTCCCGGTCGCCCTGGAGCTTATAGATACTGAAACTGAGAAAGATGAAAATGATCACCGCGAAGTACAGCAGGTCTTTGGTGGTGATCATCCCCAGCAGCATGTTATCCGTGCGGCCCGAAATGGAAAGGAAATAGGTCAGGTCACGGACAAAGTCGATGCTTTGCCATACCGTCCCTATATAGCTGAGCGCGGCCAGCAGCACCAGGGTGCTCAGTGCGGCCACCACCTGGTAGGAGGTCAGACAGGACATGAATAGTCCGATGGCGGCATAGGCGCACAGCAGGATGTAGACGCCGACCAGGCCGCTGATCAGCATGCCCGGATCGGCATCGTGGATATTCACCAGCCCGCAAACGACGATGATCGCCAGGACGCCCACCAGGGTGATGTTGTAGATCATCATGGCGAAAAATTTGCCAAAGATGATCTCCCTTACTTTGATGGGTGATGAATACAGCAGCTTGATGGTGCCGCCGTTGATTTCGCGGCTCATCAGCCCCATGGTCAGGAGCGGCAGGTAGAGATATAAATTTCTGACCAGCTGCGGCCAGATACCATATTGCGGCGCGAAAATCTTCGAGGTCAGAAAGGTAAGGTATTGCAGTCTCCTGCCGCCCATTTCCTGGGTGATCAGGTAGTTCTCGATTTCACCGGTGTACGTGAGCCCGGCTTGAAAAAGGAAGGCGATCAGCAGGAACCAGGCTATGGGGGAATAAAACAACAGCGACAGTTCGGTCTTCGCGATCTTAAATATCGTTTTCATTAGTTCTGACGGTGATTTGATAGTTGAGCGAATATTTCGTCCAGCGAGCTTTTATCGAGGCTGATCTCCCTGAGGCGCCAGCCGCCTGCTACGCTGGCGGCGATGATCCGTTCGGTGATTTCCTGGTCGGCGTTGAAATAGAGCCTGACCTGCCGTTCCGTAAGGAAATCGGCTTTGGTCACGCCCGGTATTTGCAACAGTATTTCCGCGGCGGGCGGGTTCTCCATGTGCATGAGTACGCTGTGCGGCTCGACGTAGTTGTTGAAGGCGTCCATCGTATCCGAAAAAACGATCCTGCCGTTATCGATCATCTTGATCTCCTTGCAGAGCACCTGCACCTCCGAAAGGATATGCGAAGAGAAGATCACCGCCCGGTCGGCGGCGATCTCCTTTATCAAAGCCCTGACTTCTATGATCTGGTTGGGGTCGAGTCCGTTGGTCGGCTCGTCCAGCACCACCAGCTGCGGCCGGTGGATGATGGCCTGGGCGATGCCCACGCGCTGCCGGTAGCCGCCCGAAAGGTTGCGGATCAGCCGTTGGCTGTAGTGGCTGATCCCGCAGCGTTCCTTGGCGGCTTCCAGGGCCGGCCGGATATCCGGGGTCGCCATTTTCCGCAAATGGGCGCAATAGAGTAAATACTCGTCCACCGTAAGGTCCATGTAGAGGGGCGCCGTTTGGGGCAGAAAACCGATCAACCGTTTGGCGGCCTCGGGGTCTTTCCGCATGTCGATGCCGCCTACGTACACATTTCCTTCCGTTTGGTTGAGCGATCCACATAGGATATTCATGGTCGTGGACTTTCCCGCGCCGTTACTGCCCAGCAGGCCGACGATCCCGCTCTGGTTGATTTCGATGTTGACGTCTCTGATGGCCCAACTGGTGGCATAGCGGTGGGACAGGTGCTCGATTCTAACAATGGATTGCTGCATATTAATTATATCCCGGGTTTTGTGTCAACATAGTATTCACCTGTAGCTGCGCGTTGGGCACCGGATACAAGGTCATGTACGGCTGAAAACCGCTCTTTTCCGCATTGAGTATGGTGGCGGCCGTGCCCGTCCTGACCAGGTCGAACCAGCGGTTGCCCCATTCGCAGAAAAGCTCTACCTGGCGCTCGTGCATGATGGCCGTTAACAGCGCCGCTTGCGTGGACGCGGTAGTAGGCCCCAGCCCGGCTCTGGTGCGCACGGTATTCAGATCGGATATGGCGATACCCAGGTTGCCCAGCTCCGCGGCGGCTTCCGCGTGAATCAGGTATTGCTCGCCCAGGCGGAAGATCATGAAGTCCTCCGTCGTGGGGGCCGTGTTACTCACATTCTTATACTTGTAGGGGTAGTAAAAGGTTTGATTGCCGGATCCCGTGTTGACAATGGAGGTCCCGGCCCAGTCCTGCAGCCGCTGATCCCCGGCTTCGAAGGCATTGACCAGGAATGTGGTCAGGGGGTAGGCGGGGACGGTGCTGTTGGTGTATGGCACATAATTTTGCGCTTCCTTCGTGACGTTGTAGTCCCCATTGGCGGGTAGCTGCCAGATCGCCTCCTGGCTCCCGTCGAGGAAAACGTTGTTCAGGTTCGGCTCGAGGGCATAGATACCGGAATTAATGACCGTGTCGGCGGCGTCGTAAGCCGCCTGCCAGTTGCGCTGGTACAGATAGACCTTGGCCAGGAGGGCCTTGACGGTATAGAGGTTCGGCCGGATATGTCCCTGGGACGGGTAAGCCACGGGGAGTACCTGCTCCGCCTGGGTCAGGTCGGTTATGATCTGGCCATAGATCGAGTCCACTGAAGTTCGGCCGATCTGCGAATTGATGTTATAGTCGGTGGACGTAATCAGAGGAACCGCCCCGAACAAACTCACGAGGTCGAAATTATATAACGACCTGACCACCTTGAGCTCGCCGGTCAATTGTGTCTTAAAGGAAGCGGATAACCCGCTGCTGGAGGCTATTCCGCCCATCGCCGCATTCACCGGGTAGATTCCGTAATAGGGATCCTCCCATAGGTTCAGCACATACGAGGTGTACCGGGTGACGCCATACTGATAGAACTCGGGGAAATCGTTGCCTTGGGTGGTGGTGACGTTGATCTCGTCGGAAGAAAGCCCGGTGCATTGCGTGAGATAACCGTCATTGAAAGTAAAACCCCCGGTGCCGTTTGAAGGATAGCTATAGATGCCCGCGATGGCCGTCATCGCCGTGGCGCTATCGGCAAACTGCGCCGTCTGGGAGATGGCCGTCGGTGGCGCCGGCGGGATCTCGATCAATTTTTTACAGGCGGTGAGCATGACCAGTCCGATGATGAGAGTCTTATTTTTCATGCTGCAATGAATTAGAAATTAAAGTTTAGCCCGCATACGATGGTCCGCTGGATGGGCAGGGCGGTGTAATTGGAGAATGTCTCGGGGTCTCCCACCTTGTAATTCGTGATCGTCAGCAGGTTCTGCGCGTTGACGAATATCTTGGCGTTCTGGATACGCGCCTTTTTGAGAAACCCATCGGGGAACGACCAGGACAGCGCCAGGGTTTTCAGCCGCGCATAGACATCACTGCTGTACGCACCGGAAGACTGGCCGAAGTTCGATGCCGCCTGGAACGCCGGGGTACTGTAGGTGGTGGTGAGTTTCTGGAATTCCGCATGGTCCCCCGGATTCTTCCAATAGTTCAGCACCTGTACGGGCTCGTTCATGGATTGTGTGGCGGGTAGATTGACGCTGTAGACCTCGCTCATGAAATTCGGGGCTTCCTGGCTGGAGAACTGGAAGAACACGTACATACTAAGACGTTTGTAGGTAAGGGTATTCCCAAACCCGCCCATATATTTTACCTCGCGGTCGGCGATCGGTACGAGGTCTCCCCCCTGCGACGCCAGGCTGCCATTGGGGGTATTGGTGGTTTGGCCCTTGCTGGTATAGTATTCGAAAAGCCCGGTTTGGGGGTTCAGGCCCTTGTACTGGAAACCCAGGACCTCCGACGTAGGTTTGCCCAGCACATAGGAATAGTCGTAAGAAGAACCGGCCAGGTTGGGGAAGGAAAGCAGCTTGTTCCGGTTAAAGGTGATATTGAAGGTCGTCGACCAGCTGAAATTCTTTCGCTTGATCTGGTTGGATGTGACGCTGAATTCCCAGCCGGCGTTCTGGACGTTGGCCGGCAGGTTTTCCAGGACTTGTGTAAAGCCGGTCTGGGCGGGCAACGGGTAGCCGCCCAGCTGGTTGCCTTCGCGGTCCCGGTACCAGGTGACATTCAACAGCAGCCGGTCATGGAACATGCCCATATCCGCGGCAAGGTTCAGGGACTTCTTCAGCGCCCAGCTGTAATTGGGGTTGTACAGGTTTTGCGGGGCATTGGGGTGAAATCCCTGGAAGGCGGGTACATACGTCAAGGGCTGCCAGAATGGCTGGTACATATAGGCCGCAATACCGTCACTGCCACTGGTGCCATAGCTGCCGGACAGCTTCGCGTAATCCATGAAGGGCATTGCCCTTTTGAACGCCTTCTCTTCTGAAACGATCCAGCCGGCGCCCACCGAGCCGAAATTACCGAATTGATTTCCGGGGCCGAAGTTGCTGGAGCCGTCCCTGCGGCCTGTCAGGGAAAGGATATATTCCTGGTCGTACACGTATTTCAACCGGGCGAAAACGGCGTCATACTTATAGATGGTGCTGTTGTCGTTGGCGTATACGTTGGCTGCGCCGTTGAGCGATCCCAGGAAATTATCGTTGGCGTAGCCGTAGCCTTCCACCGTGTTGCTGTAGCCGGTATTCTTTTTGTAGGTGGCGCCTACCAGCGAGGTCAGCATCCCTTTCCCGATGGCGGTGGTATAGTCGAGCTGGGGTTCGATGTTGATCGTTTCAAAATTATTGGTGGCCCAGGTCGATGTCACATACGCATAGAGGGGATCCTGAGCGGCAGCCGGATCGATGGCGTGTTCGGACGTGGTGTTGCGGTTATAACCCATGTTGGCGCTGAGGGTCAAACCCGTCATCAGCTTATAGGCGATCCGCATCGTGGTATTGAGGTTGTAGTTATGCGTCAGGTCCGGTTTCTTCGAGTACTGGTAGAACTGGTACTGACTGAGGTCCACACCCTGGTAGCTCCACAGCAGGTTACCTTGCGCATCCTTCAGGTCGGGGGTGTTGGGCGGCAAAAGTATACTCGATCCGGCACCGCTCCCAGGCGAGTTATTCTGATCATAACCGAAGTCCGACCCGAAGTCGAGGGTCAGCCGGTTGTCATTGGACACGTGGTGAAAATTGCTATGCAAGGTCAGCCGCTGGTCGGCAAAATCGCCGGGGATATTGTAGGTGGAACGGGTGTACCCGGCGGAGACCATAAAGGTGTTGTTATACGCTCCGCCCGAAAGGCTCGCGTGGAGGTCCGTATTGTTGGTCGTCTTGCCAAAGATGACTTTCTCCCAATCGGTATATCTATTTTGATCGAAGATCGTCAGGTCGGGCGCGAAGGAACCGTAGTTATAAGGATTATTGCTAGGGGTAATACCGTCGGCCGCAAAGGCATCCTTGCGGTATTGCAAGTATTGCTGGGTGTTCATAAGCTTGATCGACCGGGCGGCGATGTTGTCCCCCGTTTCCGCCACGAGATTGAACACGGTCTTGCCGGGCTTACCTTTCTTCGTCGTGATCAGGATGACGCCGTTCGAGCCCTGGGTACCATAGATGGAGGTGGCATCCGCATCCTTTAAAATGGTGACGCTCTCGATGTCGTTGGGGTTGATGTTGTCGAAAGGACTGATACCCCCCTCGGCGTTGATACCGCCGCTATAGCTTTGGGCGTTGGACAGGTTGTTGAGTTGGGAGATGTTGTTGTTTTGCGGGGCGAAAGGCACGCCATCGATGATGAACAGGGGCTGGTCATAGGGCCTGAAGGTGTAGGGATTGCTGTTTACGGTATTCTGTCCCCGGACCTGTATGAGTACCTGCGAGCCGGGCACACCGGTGGTGGCGTTGACGGCAAGACCCGGCACCTGGCCTGCGAGCGCCAGCAGGACGTTGGTGACCGGTTGCTTCTCGATGGTGCTCGCATCCACGGTGGCGATGGAGCCGACGTTGAAGCGCCGGCTGGTGGTGCCGTAGGCCTGGATCACCATCGCGTCCAACTCGTCCTGGCTGCGCTGCAGCACTACATAGATGAACATTCGATTCTTTGCGGAGACGGTATCTTCTTTGGTGACGTATCCGGTGTAGGAAACGATCAATACCATTCCATCGGTAAGGTTTTTGAGCTCAAAGTCCCCCCGGACATCGGACTGAGCCCCGCTTGTAGTTCCCTTGACACGGATCGACGCGCCAGCCAGCGGTGCGCCGTTGTTGTCTACCACGCGGCCGTGGATGGCGGATCCGTCCGGTTGCCGGTCGATCAGCACGGCCGGCGCGGGCTTTTCCTTTAGCACGACCATCTTGTCGATGATCGTGTAGGTAAAAGGCTGGTTGTTGAAACAGATGTCCAACACGTCTTTCAGGCTCGCGTTGTGCACGGAGATGGTCACATCCCGCGTCTGTTTGAGCCATTCGTCCCGGTACACGAACAGGTACCCGGTCTGATCGGAGATCTTTTTGAAGACCTTGTCGAGGGAAGCATGCTGCTCCGTCAAGTTGATCTGCTGTGCACCGGTCCTCGCGCTGAGGTGCAACGAGGTAGCCAGCAATAAGATGGTCGTTAGTCTCATGGCCAGGAGAGTTTTGGTGATACGCGTCCGCCGCCGGGGCAGGAATTCGCGTTCCAATGCCTGTAAAAGCATACATTTGCAGTGTTTGGGTTTAACAATAAAGCAGTTCCAACAATTGTTTGGGTTAGCCTGAACTTTCGCCGGGAGTGGTACGAACACTTCCGGTTTTTTTCTGCCGCGCGTGAGGCTGGCCTTTGGGCTGCCTTGGGCAACAGACATCCGCTAACCTTTATCTAAAGAGGATAAGGCTTCAATTTCCTGGCTACAAAAGAGAGGGTTCTTAATTCTTAAGGCATCACACGTATAGTTTTCCCTTCTGTTGTAAAATGGACACCACTGGTCCTCAATACCTGTAAAACCGTTGACAGCATGGTGTTGCGGGGGACCTCACCCGTGATGTGCCCCGCAGGCATGCCATTTTCGAATTGAACGTCGACATCGTACCAGCGGCTCACCTGTCGCATGACGGTGCCGATGTCGGCGCTGGTCAGGTAGAATAGGCCGTTCTTCCAGGCGAGCACCGCATTCAGGTCAGCGTCATGCAGTTGTTGTTCGCCGCCTTTGTATTCGACCTGCCGACCAGGCTTGTTCAGTTCTGTTTTCCCGTCCACGGCTATTGCACCGCTCGCCAGCGTAATCTTCAGCGTCGGCTCGTCCGTATAGGCGTCGATGTTGAATGCCGTTCCGATGTCTTTCACGATTTTTTCCCCCACTTTTACCTCGAACGGCATGTTCGCATTGTGTACGACCTCGAAATAGGCCTGCCCTGTAATGCTCACCTGGCGAGTCTTTCCGGCAAAGGCCGTGGGGTAGGTAATGGAGGACTCTGCATCCAGCCAGACCTTTGTGCCGTCCGCCAGGACGAGCTTGTATTGACCTCCCCTGGGTGTCGCCAGGTTGTTGAACAGTTCGGGGCCGTCCGCCTTGGAGGCGCCCTGGTAGTCCAGTTGTCCGCCCTGCTTTACGATACGGTCCTTACCCTGTATTGCCAGCGTGCCGTTCGCGGCGCTATCCAGCACGACTGATTTACCGTTAGCGAGTGTAAGTATGGCGTGGTCGCCGCCGGGGGGAGCCTCGATGGCGATTGGCGTATCAGGTGTCGGTTGAACGGGGGTTCGTGATAACCAGAACCAGCTTCCGGCGGCGATGAGCACTACCGCAGCGGCTGCGGCGTACCATATGCGCGGCCTTATCACTTTCGGTTCCTCCAACTCCGCCCTTATCCTGGAAAGCATCCGGTCATGAACTTCGCTCTCCTCCCCTGCCGGGACTTCCCACTTGAACTCCGCCTGCAGCTCGTCCCACCACCCTTCCAGCAAAACCTTCTCCTCCGGGGTACATTCCCCGGCCAGATACCGCTGCAATAATCGTTGTGCGTCTTTTGTCGTCATAGTCGGGAAGATAGGTGCCTCCTTAGATTAGTGACCCACCGGGAACGGAAGTGGTACGCTATATTAAGTTTTTTTTAAAAAAAATGGACGGCGGCGAAAATGAGGATACCGTGGGGCAAGGGGCCGAGCCGGGTGCGGAGGATCTGGAGCGACCTGTACACCTGTTTCCTGACCGTTTCTTCGGATATGGATAACCGTTCGGCAATCTCTTTGTAGCTGAGGTGCTGCCGCCGGCTGAGGACGAACACTTCCCGCATTTTCTCCGGGAGCTCCTGGATCAGCTGATCGATTTGGCGCTGAAGCTCGCGGCCACGGAGGTCGGCTTCGACATCGGGCGCGCCCACGCCGGCGATCCAGAAGCCGAGCCGTTGCAGGTAATCGGAGTAAGTGCTGCTCTTTTCGATATGCCGGATCGCCAGGTACCGGATGCTATTATATAAATAAGTAGACAGGGCCCGTTCGACGTGCAGCTCCCGGCGCCGCCGCCAGATCGACACGAAAAGCTCCTGGACGATATCCTCAGCGTCCGATTGTTGGCGGATGACGCCCATGGCGTAGGCCAGCAGCCGGGACCAGTACCGTTCGTATATCTCCGTAAAGGCTGCCGCATCGCCGTTTGCAAGCGATGCCACCAACTGTTCATCGGTATAAGAGCCGTGTGGTGTCATGCAGATCGATAAAAGTAGGGAAAAAATGGCTTTATCGAACAACACGCCCCGATTACCACTGAGTGGGATTGCCCACACCACCGGAGGCGGCGCAGGTCCGTGGTATGTGCTTGGGTACACGGGCGCCTGTTCAGACCACGCTGCGTTTTGAGCGCTGATTATTTCTTTAACAGCAAATTTCCCAAATTAATACTTCCACAATTAATTTCCTTCTCGTCAATTAATAATGAGTGGGCTGGCGTGCTGGCGTATCGTGAAACTCTATAAAAAAGATTTTTCCCCTTTATACTTAGTCCTGTTCGAAATGGACCCCCTACTCCGTTATCAAAGAGTATTACCACATAAAAACCACTCGATTCCTTTGGATTAATAGTTCTCTTTAAAGATGACTGCTTATGAATACTATCATCTAAAAAAGATTTTAAACCTATCAGACCATAGTTATATAATGGCCCTTTACCAATTGTGATTGTGTCGGAAGGAAGCAATATTTTAAAGTATTTACCAGGTGAAGACGGAAGTTCATATGAATCCACAGGAAAGCCAATCTTCAAGTCAAGAGGACTATCTGTTTCATTGATTATTCGAGTCCAAAATATAACTTTAAAATACTCCTTCCCATTAGGGTCAGTGTAGGTTTCACCTTTGGGGAAGCTGTTTTGTATGATCAGGCTCTTACTGATAGAATCGGTATATTCATACTTTGTGTAAATATTAGGATCATTATATCCGGAGGAAGTGACTGTGTCTTTAATTTCGGCCTCGATATTTTCTTTAGGTGAGCCTGTTTGGTTCTGTCCCACACAGGAAGAGAGAAAGACAGACATCGAGAACAGCACGAATAGTTTTGCGATTTTTTTCATTCGGTTTGGTTACTCTATTTTTACAGCCCGCATTTTATAACCGTTATCATTAATGTCAAAGCCAACGATTTTATTGCTATTATCTTTTGTAAATTTTTGTTCTGATCCAGCCATTTCCAACATAAAAAAATCAGTATCAGAAGTAAAATAAATTTTGTATTGCGTTTTACCGCCCAATCTTATCATCAAACCCTCTTTTTCAAGAGTAACATTAAGTGTATCCCTATGTAGCTTGTAGTTTCCTACGTATGATTTCAATATTTCGTTACTTACCGTAACAATGTTCTTAATTTTCGGGGTATAAAAATCTTTCCAGCTATAAACAGAAGCCAGGGAATTGACTATTTCGCTTAACAGGGCTCCGTTATCGGTATTTGCCATTACTACTACTCCATTCCCATTTTCCATGCTGCCGTAATACTCGGCAACAAAGCCTTCATCAGAACCACTATGGTTAAAATATTTTTCATTTCCTTTTTTAATAATAAACACGCCTAACGCTGCAGAGCTGTCAATATAAGGGGTCAATCTGAGCCTGGTTGTTTCCCGGGAAAGTACTTTATTGCTTTTTCCCTTTAATGATAGTTGTGTTTCTATAATATATTTAGCCAAATCCGTAGGGTTTGTCCATAGGCCCGCAGCAGCTTGCTCCGGATAAATATGATACTTCCCTTTCACTGCCGCCCCATCATTATAATAGCCTGTTGCCAATAAATTCTCTTTATCCGCAGGCGGCGGTTGAGTATAAAAACTATTGCTCATTCCCATTGGCCTCAGTACATTGCTCCACATGTATGTATCGTAAGGTAGCCCTGTTACATCCTGCAATATTAGTTGTGATATGGTTATTCCTCCACCTGAATATTCCGACTTAAGAGATGGCTCATACATTGAGCGAATCGCTTTATTGTTAGCCGGCTTTTCGCCATTTAAAATCTGTATCAGCGTAGGCACGGCATATCCGTTTTCATAACCGTCAAATCCATGTACTGTTAATCCTGCTGTATGGCTTAACAAATTTGCTATCGTTATCTTTTTCCCTTTGGACAGAGAGTCATAAGGGAATTTCCATGATTTCAAATAAATATTAATATCTGAATCAAGGTTCAATTTGCCTTCCTGTACTAATTTTAAAACACCAACCCCATTTAATGATTTACTGATTGAACCCGCTTGAAATAATGTATTAATTGTTACCGCCCGTTGCTCCGCACTGTCTGCCCAGCCATATCCTTTTGCCCACTCGATCTTATAATCTTTTATCAATGCAATACTTACTCCGTTTACATGATTGCTCCTCATTCTGTCGGCAAGTGTAAATCGTTGACCCCCTATTTGCACCCATAAACCTAAATTGTTTTCAAACTTTTTGATTTTCTCTTGCACCTCTTTTGAATATGTTGTATTATTTTGTCCAAGTACAAAACTTGCCTGGATACAAAAGAATAGAAATAAAAAAAATGGCGTAAAAGCTTTTGTGTGTTTAGTCATAATGATAAATTAAAAAATAGTGATTATTTTTTACCGGCTGGACTTTTAAAATCCGTGATGGTTTTTCCATCATAACGATACACTCCATCAAATGCGCCAAACCAAATGCTTCCGTCATTGGCTTCTAAAATGTCAAAAAGGTTTAGTGATTGTGCTATTTCAGTTACAGTTGGCTTTTTATCAGACAATGACTTTTCGTCATAACGGGAAAACGCAAACTTTCCGTTGTCATTAAAAGCATTCGTCCAAATGTTTCCTTTTTTATCTTCGTAGATACAGCGCACATGATTCTTTGTGAAATTGGCAAAGGTGCTGCCGTCATAGCGCCACAGACCGTCACCTCCTCCAAGCCATATATTGCCTTTTTTATCTTCGATTATTGACAAAACATCTTCAAAAGCCTTGTCTTCATTATTTCTGAAAATGGCAAATGTTCTTCCATCATAAATACAGGGCTCCCCTGCCCCAATCCATAATCTCCCGGTTTTGTCTTCCATTATAGTGGTAATATCATTTTGAGGCAGTCCATCTTTCGTTGTAAAATTTCGAAAAGATTTCCCATCGTAGCGGCTTAGTCCGCCACCGGTGCCGAACCAAATAATACCGGCTTTGTCTTCACATATAGTCATAACCAAATTACTGGCAAGCCCCTCCGAAGTAGTGAAATGCTGAGAGGATTTCCCATCGTAATAATAAACACCGGAGCCATATGTACCGAACCAAAAATTCCCATTTCTATCTTCTAACAGAGAAAAAAAGCGATCCGGAAACAGGTTACCTGTGATATTGGTAAAAGATTTTCCATCGTACCGAATAATTCCTTCGTTTGAAGCAAGCCAAATGTTGCCCTTTCTATCTTGCCTGATGGTACGAACCGAGGAATTAGGTCCGTAGGGAATGATTACGCCTTTGGTTCCGGTCTTGATATTATCTTTAGGTATGTTTTTTTGGCTTTGTCCATAGGAGGTGTGAAAAAATGACATTAAGGAAAAAGCATATGTACACACATATTTCATAATCTATTTATTTAATATTGGCAAGCTGCACGAGTCCAATACCGGTCGTAGCAGCTGCATTCTTGACCCTACGAAATTACTTTGATACCCTTCAGCGCAGGGATTTGGATTGTAAATAAGAATGTAAACTTTGTAAATAAAAGCTTGACATTATGCATCTTAGCCGAAATCTCCTCGACGGAAAACGTAAATACGTGTTCGGATCGGTATTACTCATGATTATCTCCATAATCTGTGGGGCTCTCAGTATGGAGGACAATGACAATTTTGATATCTCCAGAAGGGATGTTTTACTCCGCCAGATCGGACATGAGCTACTTTTACAATCGGGCGACAGTACGTCAAGGGTGCTCCCGATAGCAAAGATTGCAGAAAATGAATACAGGATCAGGTTTGAGAATAATCTGACTTTTCAACCGGATTCCCTGGTAAATACTACCCGGCGTATATTGGCCAGAGACCCGCTCGCAGGGGATTATGTTGTCACCGTTCTTAACCGCGGCAACGCCAGCGTTGTCTATGGATACGCTATATCAAAAAACCGAAAAGATGATATTATACCTTGTATGGGAAGAAAGCAGCCTACAGCTGGTTACATGATTAACGTAAAATTTAAGATACCGAGCGTAAATCCAGCAAAAAGGGGGATTCTTCTGGGCAGCCTGCCATTTTTAGCATTTGTTGGCTTCCTTTTTTTTAGATCTGGTAAGCCGGAAACAGCTTTACCTGCGGCGGGCCAGGATACGGGTATGATTACTTTGGGCGCTGTTGCGTTTGATGCGAAGAATCGTAAGCTCACAATGAATGGAAAGACGATTGACTTGACCGGAACTGAAACCCGAGTGCTCCAAATTCTCGCGTTGTCTCCTAACGAGACCATAGAGAGAAGCCGGCTTCAAAAAGAGATATGGGAGGATGAGGGTGTTATTGTGGGGCGCAGCCTGGATATGTTCATATCAAAACTTAGAAAAAAATTGGAACTTGATCCAAACATCAAAATTGTTGT
>NZ_DATJIY010000120.1:0-14588 GCF_035492835.1 Dinghuibacter sp. | reverse complement strand
CGCAAAACCCGGCAGAAAAACAGTCCACCCCCTCCGCCGGGCACGCCAAACACGCCAGCCACAAAACAAAAGCGAAACTAGCTTTTCTTCAACCCCCACCGCAGCATCTCGCGGAAGGTTACCTTCTTACCGTAGAGCAGGATCCCGGTGCGGTAGATCTTCGCGCAGAACCAGGTGGTGAAGATGAAACCCAAAATAAGCAATACCGCGGAGCAAAGGATCTGCCAGAGCGGGATCGTCGGGATGCCGTATGGAATGCGGCCCATCATGACGATGGGGGAGGTCAGGGGGAAAATGCTGCCGAATACGGCGATGCCGCTGTTGGGATCGGCGGTAGCCTTGGTCATGATGACTAGGCTGAAGACGACGATCAGGGTGATGGGCATGACCATTTGCTGGGCTTCCTGGGCGTCGTCGGATACGGCGCTGCCGACGGCGGCGAAGAGGGAGGCGTAGAGAAAATAGCCGCCGACAAAGTAGAAAATGAAGCTGCCGATGATCAGCCAGAAATTGAGGGCGCGGGCTTCGCGGAGGAGCATCCCGAGCATGCTGCCGGGGCCGGCGTTATGCAGGGCGCTGCCGATCTGGGGGAAGACGCTCGGTACGATCATCTGCAGAATATAGATCAGGACCCCCCAAATGACGAACTGAGTGAGGCCGACGGCGCCGATGCCGAGGATTTTGCCCGTCATGAGCTGGAACGGTTTGACGGAGCTGATAATGACTTCGGCGATGCGGCTCGTCTTCTCTTCCATGATACCGCGCATGACGGTGGTGCCGTAGATCAGCAGGATGAAATAGATCAGGAAGCCAGCGGTATACCCCACGCCACGGGCGACGTCGGAGACGCTTTGGCGGGATTCATTGCCGATGGTGGCGTTTATATTGATGTCGGGCGTGAGCTGTTTGATCCTGGCGGGGTCGATATGGGCGGCTTCCATCCGGCGGCGGCCTATTATGTATTCCAGGATGTTATTGAGGTCGGTTTGGGCGCCTGAACCGGCTTCGGACTTGCGGTGGAAACGGATGTTTTCAGGGTGGTCGACCGCGTCGGGCGGCACCATCAGGTAACCGTCAAACCCCTGCTTATCGTAGGTGGCGTCGAGTGAGGCGGCCTGGGTGGAGTCGAAGAGGCGGAAGCTGAATTCCTTTTGACGGAGGTCTCCGGGGCCGAATATCCCCGCCCGGTCGACCACGGCGACCTTTTGTTCGGTGGTATTCTTGCTGACGGAGACATATATGATGGCTACGTAAAAGCCGATGATGATGAGCGGGATGAGGATGGTGAGGAGCAAAAAGGACCTTTTGCTCACGCGGGTGATGTATTCCCGCTGGAATACGAGACCGGTCTTGTTCATGCCTGGAGGTTTTGGAACTGGCGTGCCAGCGGCGTGCCTTCGACCAGTTTAATGAAGATGTCGTTGAGGGAGGGGAGCATTTCCTGGAAGGAAACGATAACGTCGCCCCGTCCGATGAAGTAGCTCAGGATGTCGTTGGACGTATAACCCGGCTGGATGCGCAGGATCAGCGACCGCTCCTTGGGTTGCATGACCTCGAACGAGGGGTGGCTGGCGGGACGCAGCGGTCCGTTTACCTCCAGGTGGAATAGGTTTTCCTTGAAGTCCTGTTTGACCTGGGTGACGGTGCCGTCGAGGATCTTTTTGCCCTGGTTGACGAGGATGATGCGGTCGCATATTTCCTCCACCTGCTCCATGCGGTGGGTGCTGAATATAACGGTCGAGCCCGCCCTGGCCAGGTGATAGATCTCATCCTTGATCAGGTTGGCGTTGACCGGGTCGAGCCCGCTAAAGGGCTCGTCGAGGATGATGAGCTTGGGGTTGTGCAGGATGGTCGTGACGAACTGCAGTTTCTGGCCCATCCCCTTGGACAGATCCTGGGTCTTTTTGTTATACCAGGAGTCCATATCGAGCTTGTGGAACCAATACCGCACTTTTTCAGCGGCCTCCTGCTTACCAAGACCCTTGAGCCTTGCCAGGTACAGAGCCTGGTCGCCGATCTTCATCTTTTTATACAGACCGCGCTCCTCCGGCATGTACCCGATATGCACCAGGTCGTTTTCGGGATGATAGGGACGTCCGTCAAAAAGGATGTTCCCGCTGTCGGGGTAAAAGATGCCGGTGATCATCCGGAGCAGCGTTGTTTTCCCGGCCCCGTTGGGCCCGAGCAGCCCGAAAATGCTGCCCGAGGGTATCGAGAAGCTGATGTCATCCACGGCTTTCTGGGTGGCGTAGTACTTCTTTAAGTGTTGTACCTCGAGTATATGGCTCATGCTGATACGTTGGTGCCTCCAAGGTAGAGAATGTTACAGATCGGCGGGAAATTATTTGTCCCAGGGAAAAAGCGCGGTCAAGCGGTGTCTGTGAGGCGCGGTCAGCGCAGCGTCTGCGCGATGGCCACGGCGACGCGCTCCCCGTCCATGGCGGCGCTCACGATCCCCCCGGCGTATCCCGCGCCTTCCCCGCAAGGGTAGAGGTTGGCCGCCTGCGGGTGCGAGAGACGCATAGCATCCCGCGGAACCCGCACGGGGGAAGAGGTCCGGGACTCAGTCGCGACGATGACGGCCTCGTTGGTGAAATACCCGGGCATCTTTTTGCCGAAGTCGGTGAAGGCTTTTTGTAGTCCATGGTGTACATACGGAGGAAGTACTTCGGACAGTGAAACGGAGCGGATACCCGGCAGGTAGGAGCATTCGGGTAGCGTACCCGACACGCGACCGGATACAAAGTCGGCCATGCGCTGCGCGGGCGCTACAAGCGCGCCGCCGCCCGCGGCAAAGGCCGCCTGCTCGACGGCCTGTTGGTAACGGACGCCCGCGAGCGGCCCAAAAGCCGCATAAGGCGCAACTTGCGCGGATTCGATGCTGGTGACGATGCCGCTACAGGCAAACGGGTTGTTGCGTTTGGAGGGCGACCAGCCATTGACGACGATTTCGCCGGGTGCGGTCGACGCAGGGGCGATGATGCCGCCGGGGCACATACAAAAGGAGAAGACCCCCCGGCCTTCGACCTGATCGACGAGTGCGTAGGCAGCAGGTGGCAGGAAGGAATCGCGGACGGCACGATGGTATTGAATGCTGTCGATGAGCGCCTGGGGGTGCTCGATCCGGACGCCGAGGGCGAAGGGTTTGAACTCGATGGCTATACCGCGCGCGTGCAACAATTCGAAAATGTCGCGGGCGGAGTGTCCGCTGGCCAGCACGACGGCGTCCCCGGCAAAGTGGTCGCCGGTCGCGGTGGTGACGCCGCGGACGAGGCCGTCGTGGAGATCGAACCCCGTGACCCGTTGCCCAAACAGGAAGACGCCACCGCAATCCACGATCGTCTCCCGCATGGCCGTGATGATTTGCGGCAGCTTGTTGGTGCCGATATGCGGGTGGGATTCGTAGAGAATTTTTTCTTCGGCTCCAAACCGGACGAACAGTTGCAGGATACGGTCAATATCGCCCCTTTTGTTGCTCCGGGTGTATAGCTTGCCATCGCTATAGGTGCCTGCGCCGCCCTCGCCAAAGCAATAATTGCTGTCGGGGTCGACGACGCCCTCCTTGTTGAGCACGGCGAGGTCGCGCCGGCGGGCGCGGACATCCTTGCCGCGTTCTAAAAGAACAGGACGGATACCCGATTCGATCAGGCGCAACGCGGCAAACAAACCGGCGGGACCGGCGCCGATGATGACAACCTGTCGCGGAGACGTCCGCACGTCCTGAAAATAAAATACACCTCCGGGCCGGTCAGTGAAGGGTTCGCCGATAAAGGCCCGCACCGTCAGGTTGACCCAGGGCTGTTTCCCCCGCGCGTCGATGGAGCGTTTCAGGAGATAATAGCCCGTGAGCGCGGAACGCGGCTCGGCGGCCGCTTCGGAAATATGGCGGCTGATGGCCTCCCGGTCGTCGGCCTCGGATGGCAATACGCGGAGTGTGAAATCCCGCTGCATCCACTAAAACGGCAGGTCGTCGACGAAGTCGGGAGGCGCGGAGGAAGGAGAAGGGGCACTGTAATCCGGCATTCTGTCCGTGCCGGAACCGGAACCGGAACTGGAACCCGAGGTACCGAATTGAACTTGTTCAAGCCTCCATGCGTCGAGGTTGGTGATATAATTTACCCGGCCTTCCTTTTCCCAGCGGCTTCCTTTAATATTGAAAGAAACCTTTACCTCGTCCCCGATATTGAAGCGGTCGACGATGGAAACCCTGTCCTGCACGCTCTGGAACTTAATATAGTTGGTGATGGACCGGCCCCCGATGTCCTCTGTTTTCTCTATAACAAACTCCCTCGTTTTAAAGGTGCCCGTCCTCTGGACGGTGTCATATTTGGCCACTAGTTTGCCGGTGATCTCAAAGCTCATACAGGATGAATTTAAACCGCAAATATAACTTGTCACAAGGACAAAATTTTGTACTTTCCAATATCACTCGTCCTATGAACCCTTAACTGGTAGGTGCAAGACGATTAAGAGAAAGTTCTGCACATTCTACTACATGATTTTCACCTGTGTTTTCCGAACTTGCATGCTTTTTGCAAATCGAAAAAGAAGTCTGTCATAGGGGTTTGCCTTTCATAATCCTATTGTGCCGAAGGGGTGTATTCTGCTAAAATATTCGAGCGTGAAACATAAGCTGGATAAGGGTTTCGTGTGAACGGTCGTGTCGCGTGCGCAGGATACATGTGAATTGTACAATCAATTTTTTTTGTTGAAATCATATTCTGTGGTTAATGGGAAAAAAACAAGGCAGTAAAAATTTTTTTTTCAACAATTTCTTTTGATATTCGCTGTCCTGCTCAAAAAATCTTTATCGATGTAAGACGTCAAAAAAAAGGTATCTCCATTGCTAGGCTCAAAGGCTCAAAAGATGAATAAACGCCGGGTTCAAATATTATTAACTCTATTATAAAAATTGCTTAAGGTACAATGACGAAAACTTGCGATAAAGTTTGGGATACTTGTCTCTCCATTATAAAAGATATTGTAGAATGGCAGCATTTTAAGACTTGGTTCGAGCCGATTACACCGGTTGATCTGAAGGAGAATGTGTTGACGATTCAGGTTCCCAGCCAGTTTTTCTACGAGTACCTGGAAGAGCATTATATAGGGTTGTTGGGGAAGACGCTTAAACGGGAGCTGGGCAAGGAAGCCCGGCTGGAGTACCGGATCATGATGGACAGCGGCAACCAGGCCTCTAAACCGATAACGATGGATGTACCCGCGCAAGGGTATAAAACATATACCAACAACGAAATGGACTTTCCGCTGGTGATCAACAACCCGGTCAAGAATCCCTTCGTGATACCCGGGTTGAAGAAAGTGCAGATCGATTCCCAGCTGAACCCGGTATACACGTTCGACGCCTTTATCGAAGGCGACTGTAACCGCGTCGCCCGCCGGGCGGGCAAAACGGTCGCCGAAAAACCCGGCGCCACTTCTTTCAACCCGCTGGTCATTTACGGGGGTGTCGGGTTGGGGAAGACCCACCTGGCCCAGTCCATCGGCAATGAGGTCAAGCGTACCAATCCCAATAAAGTGGTCCTGTACGTGAGCTCCGAGAAGTTCATCAACCAGTTCACGGACCACAGCCGCAACAACGCGATCAACGACTTCATCCATTTTTACCAGCTCATAGACGTACTCGTGATCGACGACGTCCAATTCTTTTCCCGCGCGGAAAAGACCCAGGATGCCTTCTTTGCGATCTTCAACCACCTCCATCAAAGCGGCAAGCAATTGATCCTGACGTCCGACAAACCCCCGAAGGACCTGGATGGGGTACAGGAGCGCCTCCTCAGCCGTTTCCGCTGGGGCCTGAGCGCGGACCTGCAGATACCGGACTATGAGACCAGGATCGAGATACTGGAGCGTAAAATGAAGAACGACGGACTCGAAATGTCCCGGGAAGTGGTCAAGTACCTCGCCTATAACATCAGCAGCAACGTCCGGGAATTGGAGGGCGCGCTGATCTCCCTGCTGGCCCAGTCTTCCCTCAATAAACGCGAAATAGACCTCGAGCTCGCCAAGAAGGTGCTGCGCAATTTCGTCAAGACCTCCTCCAAAGAGATCACCATCGAGACCATCCAGAAAATGGTCTGTGACTTCTTCAACGTCCCATACGACAAGCTACTGGAAAAGACCCGGAAGCGGGAGGTCGTACAGGCCCGCCAGATCACTATGTACCTGGCCAAGATGTTCACCAAGAACTCGCTCAAGACCATCGGCGAGCATTTTGGCGGCCGGGACCACACCACCGTCATCCACTCCTTCCAGACCGTAAAGGACCTGATGGACACCGACCTCCTCTACCGGGAAAGCGTTATGGAGCTCCAGCAGAAGATACAGCTGGCCGCGATGTAGCGCCGCTCCGCGGCGCTGCCCGAAGGGCCATCATCAGCGGAGTAGCGGTGATGGCCTAAATTCTCCATTAAGGCCACCACCGCTACGCATTAAAGCTTTTTTAGTTAAACTTGTAAAGTGAATGCTTGCGATCAGCAGGAGCGAGAACTCCTTAGGCGGATGTCCAAGGGTGACCAGGCTGCCTTGGCGGCCATATACCAGCGATACAGCGCAGGCATATATCAATTTGTGCTCCGTTTTGTCAAGCTCCCGGACCTCGCCGAGGACCTGGTACACGATGTTTTCCTGAAAGTATGGGACAGCCGCGCGCGCATCGACCCGGATCAGTCATTTTCGGGTTATCTCTACCGCATCGCCCGCAACCACGTCTTTAAGACCGTCCGCCAGATCGCGGCGGACCGGGAACTCCGGAACCGGGTTTTGCAGGAGCTGGATACACAGCCGGCGGAGGCTTCCCGGCAGACGGCGGAATACGAACGTCTTTTCGGCCTGGCCTTGTCCAGCCTGCCCCAGCAACGTCGTAACGTTTTCCGGCTTTGCCGGGAGGAAGGCAAAACCTACGCGGAAACCGCGGCTCTCCTCGGTATCTCGCGTAACGCGGTCAAAAAGCATATGGTCTTATCCATGAGGGCCATCCACGAATTCATGGTGCGGAATGGGGACGTCACGATGGTGGCGCTGCTCCTCCTGACGCTGGCAGCCTGAAATTTTTTTTCCCGCAGGGGTACCCTATCCAGCCATTTTTGGATAGTATATATATGGGCTCCGACTATTTCCAAGACCTATTACAACGCTACCTGGACGGTGACTGCACTATCCGGGAGGCGGACGAGCTGTTTACCTGGCTGAACTCGGACGCGTCACGCCGGCCCATGCTCCATGCCTTGCAACGCGAGTTCAAGTCCCAGCTGGCTGATCCTTTGGCGGCCGACGTCAACGACCGGATCCGGAAGCGGCTGCTCGGCAATGCCCGCCGCCAACAGCCGGTCGTATACCGTCTATGGCCGGCGGCGGCCGCGGCGGCGGTACTGTTGTTGGGCGTCGGGCTGTATGCCTGGAAGCGGAACGCTTATCCGGCACACCTGCCGCCGGCGGCGCTTACGGCCGCGGCACCACACGATGTAACGCCCGGGGGCAACCATGCCGTATTGAAGTTAGGAGACGGGCGCGTCATTTCCCTGGATAGCGCAGCCAGCGGACAACTGGCTGCCGGCGTGGTGAAGGTCGGCGACGGACAGCTGGCTTACCGGAAACCGGACCGTGTGGAGGAAGTGAACGACGATATGCTGTCCACGCCCCGGGGGGGGCAGTATAAGGTGGTCCTTTCCGACGGGACCCGGGTGTGGCTCAACGCGTCCAGCTCCCTGGAATACCCCACCGCCTTTGGAAGCGGGGAACGCAGTGTTTCGCTGACGGGTGAGGCCTATTTCGAGGTGGCCACCGATAAGAAAAGACCCTTCCGCGTAACCGTAGGCGACATGACCGTAGACGTCCTGGGGACGCGGTTCGACGTAATGGCATACGGCGACGAGGCTCAAATATCGACGACCCTGCTGCAGGGAGGCGTGCGGGTATCGAAGAACGCCGCATCGGTATTGGTGGCGCCCGGACAGGCGGCCCGGCTGGAGACATCGACCGGTCAGTTGGGCGTAGCGGTTGCGGATACCGAGAGCGCGGTGGCCTGGAAAAACGGTTATTTCCGTTTCAACGGCGTGGACCTGCCGGGAGTCATGCGTCAGCTATCGCGCTGGTACGGGGTGGACGTGTCCTATAAGGGGGGCGGGGAAAAGACCTACGAGTTCGTGGGGACCGTAGCCAGGAGTGCAAGCCTGTCCAGCGTTTTGAAGGTACTCGAGATCAACGGGGTAAAAGTAACGATACAAGGAAAATCACTGATTGTAACGCCATAAACCAAACGACTATGCTTATGCCTATCTCCACCTGACCAGGGCGGGCGCCGAAAAAAAACCAGGGGCAATTCGACCTACCCCTGGCGGACGTTCGGGTAACCCGCAGTAAAAATCTACGTTCGATAGACTTCCCACATCATTAAACCCAAACCTTTTAAAGGTATGAATCTGCATGCAATTGGCAAAACGCCCGGGGCGTTTTGGACCAAAACACTGCTTGTCATGAAACTGACTGCCATTCTGTTATTGACAGCCGCTTTACACGTAAGCGCCACCGGCGTTGCGCAAACGCTCACGCTGCAAGAACGGAATATTTCGCTCTCCAAACTCTTTACGCTCATCCATCAACAGAGTGGTTATTCCTTTATCTACAACAACCAGCTCCTCAAAGGGGCGCCGAAGGTCTCCGTCCACGTCCGGAACGCCACTGTGGAGGACGTCCTGAACACCTGCTTCCAGGGGCAATCGCTAACCTTTATTATAGAAGACAAGATCATTACCGTCCGTCAGGGGGCTCCGGTCGCCCCGGACGCCCAGCCCCTGCCCCCGCAGACGGTCCGGGGAACTGTCCGGGACGAGAACGGCAAGGCGCTACCGGGCGCCACGGTCCTTCTGAAACCCGGACAGCACGGTACGCAAACCCTTTCGGACGGCTCCTTCGTCATCGACGGTATCTCCCCGGGCGTATATACCCTGGAGGTCTCCTACATCGGGTACGGTACCGAGACCCGGAGCGTCAGCGTCGACGGCTCGACGGTGAGCGTATCCATCGTCCTTCATCAAAGCAACCTGCACACGGACACCGTCGTGGTGACGGCGCTGGGTATCCGCCGGTCTTCCCGGTCCACATCCTATAATGTCCAGACGCTGACCTCCGCGGACGTCAACGACGTCAAGGACCCGAGCTTTGTCAACAGCCTCGAGGGCAAGGTCGCGGGCGCCACCATCAACCCGAGCGCTTCCGGCATCGGTGGCTCGACGCGCGTCATCCTCCGGGGGGTGAAATCGCTTACGGGGAACAACAACGCGCTCTACGTGGTAGACGGGATACCACTGCCGAACCTGTTTACCGGGCAGCCCAGCGGTTTGTTTGGCGGGACTGACGGCGGGGATGGCATCGCCAACTTCAACCCGGACGACATCGAGAGCATTTCGGTGTTGACGGGGGCCGCGGCGGCCGCGTTGTACGGCAACCAGGCCGCCAACGGCGTCATCCTCATTACGACCAAGAAAGGATCGGCTGGCAAAACGCACGTCAATCTCAATACGGGGGTCACCTATTACACTCCCTTCGTGCTGCCCAAATTCCAGAACACATATGGCGCGACGGCCCCCGGTGCGTATGACAGCTGGGGCGCCAGGCTCAGCCAGGCGTCTTCCTACAAACCCAGGGACTTCTTCCAGACGGGGGACAATTTCACCACCGCGGTCGACGTCTCCACGGGTACCGACAAGAGCCAGACGTACTTCTCCGCCGCCTCGGCCTCGGCAAAGGGTATCATACCCAATAACGACTTCAGCCGCTATAACTTTACGGCCCGTAATACCAGCAGCTTTTACGGCGACAGGCTGAACCTGGATGTGTCGGCGATGTACCTGGCGCAAAGCCAGCAGAACATACCTGGACAAGGGCAATACAACAACCCCCTGCTGCCCGTCTACCTGTTCCCGCCGTCCGAAAATATAGACTCCGTAAAAGATTACGAGCAGTACGATCCCTCCCGGAATTTCAAGGTCCAATACTGGCCCTACGGCGATCTCGGTTTCGAGGCGGAAAATCCCTACTGGATCATCAACCGCCAGATTTACACGACTAAGCGGGAACGCTTCATGGGCACTGTCGCGTTGAAGTACAATATCCTTCCCGGATTGAGCGTGACGGGGCGGTTCAAGTACGATAACGCCAATGATGTGACCACGTCGAAGCTCTACGCCTCCACCCTGGGTTTCCTGGCCGGTGGGCCCGACGGTTCATATTCGTACGGCACGGCCAACAACAAACAGTCCTACGCGGACGTCCTGGCGAACTACAACAAGCAATTCTCCGATTTCTCGGTCAACGCGACGCTGGGTGCAAGCATTATCGACAACAAAACCAGCAATTCCAGCGTGGGCGGCCCGCTCCTGACCGTTCCGAATTTCTTTTCGCTGACCAACATCAGCACGGCGAACCTGTCCGTCAGCCAGACATTACCGGAGGAAAACCAAACACAGGCGGTCTTCTTCAGCGGTACGCTGGGCTACAAACAACGACTGTTCCTGGATGTTTCGGCCCGTAACGACTGGTCTTCCGGTCTGGCTTTTACCAACCATGCGTCGATCTTCTATCCCTCCGTCGGGCTGTCGGACATCCTCTCCGACGAGCTGCGCATGCCTTCGTTTATCAGTTTCCTGAAGTTGCGGACGTCCTACAGCGAGGTAGGGAACGCGCCGTCGCCTTACCTCACCAACCCTGTCTATACCATTTCCAGTAATACGCTGACCAACTATACCACGGTGCCCTTCCAGACACTGAAACCTGAACTGACGGGCTCCTTCGAGGCGGGCTTCGACCTACGGCTGGCGAACAACCAGATCGCACTCAGCGCGACGTACTACAACGCCAGCACCCGGGATCAGCTGTTCACGGTGACGGTCCCGGCTTCCACGGGATATAGCGGCTATTATATAAACGCCGGCAAGGTCCGTAACGAGGGCGTGGAAGCGTCACTGGGCTGGTACGGCGGCCGGATCGGCGCGGTCAGCTGGACGCCCGGCTTTACCTTCTCACTGAACCGGAACAAGATCATCCAGATGCTGAATCCGTTCAAGGATCCCTTTACCGGGGAATTGACCTCCCAGGACAGCCTCGTTGCGGCCAGCTCGGGCTCGTATGAGATGATCCTGGCAAAAGGCGGCACCACCCAGGACATTTACGCGGAAGGGCTGCAAAAGGACGCCAACGGCAACCTCGTGACCGACGCTAACGGACTGCCCGTCGTCGACAACACGCACTTTAAAAAGGTCGGCCACGCTTCCCCTGACTTCAACCTGGGGTTCAGCAACGGGTTTGCCTATAAAGGTTTCAGCCTGAATTTCCTGGTCGACGCGCGGGTGGGCGGTACGGTCGTTTCCGCCACCCAGTCCATCATGGATTACTACGGCGTATCCAGAACCAGTGCGGATGCCCGCGACGCGGGCGGCGTGGAGGTCAACGGCACCAAGGTCAACGCCCAATCCTACTATAAGGTCGTAGCCGGGGCTTCCGGCGGTACCACGGGCGCGCTGGCGTTGTATACGTACAGCGCCACCAACGTCCGGCTGCGTGAATTGTCCTTCGGGTACACCTTACCCGGCAAATGGTTCGCGGACAAGATACAGGGCGTAAAAGTCGCCCTGGTGGCGCGCAACCTGTGGATGATCTATAACAAGGCGCCCTACGACCCCGAGTCCGCCGCCTCCACGAGCACGTTCTACCAAGGCTACGACTATTTCAACCAGCCCAGCTTACGGAACATTGGTTTCAACGTTAATGTATCCTTCTAAACCCAAGTACCATGTTTGCGAGATATATTCAAACGCTGACGTTGGCCGCTTGCGCCATCAGCTTTTTCCCTTCCTGTACGAAGAATTTCGACAGCCTCAATACCAACCCCAATGGGGTGACCGATTCCATGTTGCAGCTTGACCACGTCGGTCTGGGCGCGTTTTTCCCGGTCATCGAGAAGAACGTCATACCGGTGGGCGCCAGCACTGGGGACGGCTCGGTTTACCAGGTCGCGCAAAACCTCAATGCCGACCTGTTCTCCGGCTATATGGGCACGCCCACGGCTTTCGGCGGTGGCCAGAACAACTCCAACTACGCCCTCAATGCCGGGTGGGACAACGCTCCCTTCAGCGTGGGGTTTGGAACCGTGATGTCTAATTGGAACCAGATCCGTCTCCGCGCGTCCGTCTCGAACCCGGATTTCTACGCCGTGGCCAATATCCTGAAGGTGGCGGCCATGCATCGCATCACCGATGTATACGGACCCTTGCCGTATATCAATTATGGCTCGGGCGGTTTTTCGGTGCCTTATAATCCGCAGGATTCGATTTACTACGCGTTCTTCTCCGAATTGGATTCCGCCATTACGGCACTGACGGCCTATGTTACCGCTAACCCCGGCGCCAAGCCGCTCGCGGATTACGACCTCGTCTACGGCGGTAATTACGTGGAATGGATCAAATTCGCCAACTCGCTCAAGCTGCGGCTGGCTATGCGGATCGTTTACGCCAATCCTTCGCTCGCCCAGCAGGAAGCCGAGGCCGCCGTCAGCAACAGCTACGGCGTCATGACCACGAATTCGGACAACGCCCTGGTGTCCTCTGCCAATGGGATTACGATCTACAACCCGGTTTGGGTCATCGATTATAACTATGGCGACATCCGGGCCGGCGCCGTATTGGGGTCTTTCCTGAACGGCTACAACGACCCCCGGATGCCGACCATCATGACGGCTTCCACCACCTATCCGGGGCAATACCTGGGTATCAGGAGCGGCATCAGCATCCTGACGTCCGCGGATCGCACAGCCCGGGAAGGTTTCTCCGGTTTCAACCTGAACCAGAATTCACCGGTGCAATGGATGAACGCCGCCGAAGTCCAGTTCCTCCTGGCGGAGGGGGCGCTCCGGGGATGGAACATGGGCGGCGGCACCGCCCAGTCGTTCTATGAGAATGGCATCCAGCTGTCCTTTACGCAAGCCGGGGTGGGTACCGCGGCGGCCTACATCGCCGATGCGACGAGCACCGCCGCGCCGTATACCGACCCAGTCGACGCCGCCAACGACGAGCCGGCCGGTTCCCCCGACCTCAGTACGATCACCATCCACTGGAATGCGGGCGATACCTTCGAGCGCAACCTGGAACGGATCATCACGCAGAAATGGATCGCCATGTTCCCGGAAGGCGAAGAGGCGTGGGCGGAATTCCGCCGGACGGGTTATCCAAAGGTCTGGCCCGTGGTCGTCAACTATAGCCAGGGGACCATCAGCACTCAGGTGCAGATACGCCGGCTTCCCTTCCCCCAATCCGAATATCAGAATGACGCCGCGGCCGTCAATGCCGCGTTGTCGCTCTTGAGCGGGCCCGACAATGGGGGGACGAAGCTTTGGTGGGACGCGAAGTAGCGCGCCGTGCCCCGCGCTTCGCGGCTTCACCGCAACATAGCTAACCAAATTTTAATCAATATGAAACACCTGAAAACGATTGCCGGCGGCCTGCTGGGAGCGGGACTGGCCTTGATTGTCACCCCCGGTTGCCAAAAATCACTGGCGACCGGGGATGTCCTTTCCCCCGGTACGGCCGCCTTTTCCTCCGTCAGCGACTCGGCGCTGATCGCTTACAAAAACAGCGCCCACCATCCTTTTGTGGGATACCTGGTAGCGGATGGAAACGATCCCGCCGCGGCGGTCGATCCCGCCAACTCGCCGGACAGCGTCGACTTCCTGGAATTCTTTTCCGGCCGTGACGGGTACCGTCCGGACTGGCGCGCGGCGCAGGCCAAGGGCACGCGGATCGTCGTCTGCCACTTCGTCTCCGACGCCTACTTCGACGGCTCCGTCAACGATCCCAACACACCCGGTTCCACCAAAACGACACCCACCAGCACCAGCACGTACAACCACTGGGCCAGCGCGATGTACCAGCAGCACATCGTCCAGGACTCGCTGGATGGGATCGACATGGATATCGAGACGGGAACGCTGGGGGGAGAAGTGCCCAACGCCACGTGTCTAAAGAACCTGCTCATCTCCGTGGCGAAATACTTCGGTCCGAATTGTACGTCGGCGAACACCGTCATGGGTAAGAAGCCCGTCTTCTTTTTTGACACCGACGGCAGCGTGGGTGGCGGCGTCGACGGAAGCTATTACACGAACTACAAGAACAACTACGACTACGTATTGTTCCAGGCTTACACCACCGGCAGCCACTACTGGAGCGGCAGCGGCACGTCGAGCTTTGGCCCGCTGGTCACCGCCTACGGACTGAGCAAGCTGATCTTCCTCGTCAACGGCGACAGCTTCAGCCCCACCGACCCCACCGTCGGTAACGACCTGATCAGCTATGCCCAATGGGTAGTGTCCAATAACGGCGCAGGCGTCGGGGCCTATCGCATGAGCCGCGACTACAACGACGTTCCGTCGTTTACATACAGCCGCCAGGCGATACACATCATGAACCCATAAGGCGCCGCGCAAAAAATCGCCGCCCGCAACGGATACTGCCGCGTACGCCCGAAGCGCGTAGGCTCAAGACGAGGGGAGGGGTGCCTCTTTTTTCCCTGTTTTGCTGTGA
>NZ_DATJIY010000119.1:0-14196 GCF_035492835.1 Dinghuibacter sp. | reverse complement strand
GGCGCCGGTTTGCAGGAGGTCGCCCAACGCTCCGCGATGTTAAACGGACGGCATTATTTCGAGGTGAGTAACCCCATGCAGCAAAACGCGCTTGTTTTGAAGGACGTGCTCCTGAAGCAATTCGGAGACCAGGTGGCGGCGATCTACTTCGACCGCATGCCGATGATCAGCCCGCTGGCCTTTACGCCCAACGACACCTACTACACCCAGCAGTGGAACCTGACCAAGATCAACGCGTCGCCCGCCTGGGACATGACCACGGGTAACCCGGGGGTCGTCGTCGCCATCCTGGATACGGGTTGCGACCTCACCCACCCCGACCTTCAATTCGCCAGCCAGGGCGTGAACTGTAGTACGATGATGCCGCCGGGCTCGCCGGCCTATACCGCAGAGCTGGGACACGGCACCTGTTGCGCGGGGATCGCGGCGGGCGTCATCAACAACGGGCAGGGCGTGTCGGGCATAGCCGGCGCCTGTAAGGTACTACCCATCGCCATCGAGGACTTTGCAGACTCGGACCTCGCCTTCGGGGTCAACTACGCCGTGAGCAACGGCGCCAGCGTGATCAGCATGAGCTGGGGCGGCTCGCTCGACTCCGCCGTCCTGGACACGGCGCTGGACGCCGCTCTGGCGGCCAATGTCGTGTTATGCGCGGCGGCCGGGAACTTCGGCACGTCACCCATCATATTCCCCGCTGGCCACCCGGGTGTCATGGCGATTGACGGCACCGACGAGGACGACAACTACAAAACCGCTTCGAGCCCCGACGGCGAATGCTGGCAACCCAACTTTGGGGACGGCCTGTCCGTGTCCGCGCCCTGCGTCCACGTATGGAGCACGGACATACAAGGGGCGGGTGGCTTCAATGACAACGGCGCCGCCTACACAGACGCGCCCTGCCAGACCTATGCCAGCGCGGGCGACAGCGCGGGCAACTACTTCAAGTACTTCAACGGCACGTCGGCGGCCACGCCGCACGTTTCCGGTTTTGCGGCATTGTTGAGGAGCCAATACAACGGGCTTTCCAACTTGCAGATCCGGAACATCATCGAACGGACGGCGGATAAGGTAGGTACCCTGGCTTATGCGGTTAACCCCTCCTACCCCAACGGTACCTGGAACAACCAGCTGGGCTATGGGCGGATCAACGTCGGTAAGGGTCTCGATTTCGCCGATGTATATATCGCGGACTTCCCGGGCGATACCGGCGTGGAGCCCCGGAACCCGCCCGGAGGCGACTTCTGGGACTACGGCGACCTCGTCGTACGCCCTTCCGACGACAATTTCTTCAACCCCTCCCTGGTGGCCCAGGCCAAAACGGTAACCCGCGGCCAAACCAACTATATCTATATACGCGTTACCAACAGCGGACCCAATACGGCCCGGAACGTGGCGGTGAGCGTGCGGATCACGCCGTTTGTCGGGACTCAGTTCGTCGCCACCGACTGGTCGGCGACGGACGCGACGCACGTTGTCCCCACCACTGTGCTGGGTACGTTTGCGACCCTGGCCTCGGGCGCGCAGGTCATCGCCAAGTTCAGCATCGACGCTTCGCAGGTGGAGACCTTGTATGGCTGGGAAACCGGACATCCCTGGCACCCCTGTATGCTGGCGCTCGTCACCGCGGACAACGACTACGCCTTCCAAAACGACGTGGCGTCCGGGCCGGTGCTGGCCACGCAGATCAACAACTATGCGCAGCGTAACCTGACGGTCGTCGACACCGGGACGATGTCGGCGCAACGCGGCTTCAGCTCGGCATTTCCCTTTATCGCGGGCCACAAGACCAACCTGGAGACCGGTCTCGGGTTGCGGATCGACCGCAGCGCGCTGCCGTTGTCTTCCGTCGTGTACCTGTCGGTGGACGAGGATGGGTCGGCGTTTCCGCTGGTGGACTTTACGCCTTCTTCGTCGTCGTCCGATGACTGCACCGGAATGCTGTTCCTGGAGCGCACCCGCATTCGTACGAAACTTGGGTGTTGCGAAGGCGTGCTGGTGCTGGAGAAGGGTTCGCGTTTCTGTTGCGGGGACGTGGTGCCACCGCCGAACGTCAAGGTTGTCGGAGGCGTGGTCATCCTGTCTTCGGATGGCAAGCGTCTCGTTCGGATCGACGACCCGGTGGCTACGGTGACGTTATCCAAGGCGCCGGGTCAGCTGTTGCCGCTGGCGGTGCAGGTTGCCGCGACGCCGCCTTTGGGCGCGTATGGACTGGTGACGGTGGCGCAGCTGGATATGGCGGGGGCCGTGGTAGGGGGCGCGGGGATGGCGTTCGTGACCTCGTAGTTATTCGATGCCGGTGATCTCGGGGTCGATGTCGTCGGCGGCCTCGCTCTCGATGAATCCCCATCGATCACGTAATACCGTCAGCTGCTCTTTATCGAGCCGTGGTTCTGCGTAGTGACCCTGTGCGGCCTTCTGCCGGAAGGCTTCGTACAGGGTCACGGCGCAAGCCACCGAAATGTTCAGCGAGCGGATGATCCCTACCTGGGGGATGACGAAGTTGCCGTCGGCTTTTGCGAGCATCTCGTCGCTGACGCCGGCGTGCTCGTTACCAAAGACGAGGGCTACCTTTTTGCTTAGGTCCAGCTCGTACAGGCTCTTCGCGTCGCCGGCGAGATGGGTCGTGAGGATAAGGTCGTAGCGTTGCCTCAGCGCGTCCACGCAGGCATCGGCGTCGGTGAACTGGTGGATCGTCAGCCATTTGCTGGCGCTGGAGGAGCTCTTTTTGCCCCACTTCTTGTGACGGCCGATTCGGGTGTTGAGGATATAAATATCCTGCACCCCGACGGCGTCGCAGGTCCGCATGACGGCGGAGATGTTGTGGGGGTCGAAAACGTTCTCCAGGACCACCGTCAGGTCGTTCTGCCGTTTGTCGAGTACAGCCGTGAGGCGGTCGTAACGTTCGGGGGTCATCGGCGCAAATGTAGGGTATTTGCGTTATTCGGAGGCGTCGGCGACGATCTTGGCGGGGAAATCGAGCACGGTCAGGAGCTTCACCGCGTTGCGGTCGGTGGAGAGGCCGGAGCGTATGTGGTAGTCGAATTCGAGACCGGTGCTACCGACGGTTTCGGTGAAATAATAAAAGTCATATTGGTCCTGTAGTCTCCCCGCGAGGTCTACGTCGTGCGAGGTAACCATGACCTGCGCCTGCGCTGCCAGGTACGACAGCACGCTGCCGGCGATGCGGGTACGATCGTAGATGTTGGTGCCGTTGAGGATTTCGTCGATGAGGAAGAGGGGACGGCCGGGCTTATCCACGAATTCCCTTAAACGCAGGAGCTCCTGGAAGTAGTAGCTGACGCCGCCGGTGGTGTCGTCGGCTATGCGGATGGAGGAGTATACATCGGTGATGGGGAGGCATGCCCGTTGCGCGTGGCAGGTGCCGATGGCGCGGGCCATGATAGCGTTGATGCCGATGGTGCGGATGAAGGTGGTTTTGCCGGACATGTTGGTGCCGTTGATAAAAACGGAGCGTCCGGCGTGTATGTCGTTGGGGACGCAGCCGTCGATAAGGGGGTGGCGGATTTGACTTATGTGGATGTCGTTCGACCATATGGGTGCGCACCAGATCGGAGAGGCGGCCCGGTAGGACGCGACTGAGATCGCGGCGTCCAGGTCGCCGACATGGGTGTAGAGCTCCTTTAGGTCTTCCCGGTAGGTATCGAATTTTTGGCAAACGCTGTAGGTGGCGCGGACTTCGGCCAGCGTGACGATCTTCAGCAGCTCGATCAGGACGCCTATCGGGAGCGTCATTTCGCTGTAGAAAAGGCTGTTGAGGTTGAAGAGCCAGAGGCTGGAGATGAGGCGCTTGCAACGCGTGACCGCGGCGGTGTCGGTGGCCAGCCTGCGCGCGACAGCGTAGAGCGAACCGATACGGCCGAGGGCCACGTAGAAGGAATGGAAGCGTTGTTTGGTCTTGTAGTGCAGCCCGAAATTCAGCGCGCAAAGGAGCATGACGGGGATAACGGCGGCTTTTGTTATGGCTATGGCCGCCACGGAAACGACCAGCGCGGCCTGGAGGAGCCAAAGATATTTGACCCAGGCAGGCTCGCCGGGGAAATGGAAGAAAAGGAAGTCGACGATGTGGTAATCGTCCGGGCGGCCTAGGGTTTTTAGCTGGGCCTGGCAGGCCAGCCGGTGCGGCTCGTCTTCGGAGAAAGCGGCTACCCGGGTCTCGAAGTCCCTCACGGCGGCTATGGCGCCAGGCGGGTGACGGAGGCGGTCGTAGAGCACCTGCTGACCGATGCGGGAGGTCGTATGGTCGATGCGGGCAAAAAGGTCGTCTATGTCCAGGTCGCGGGCGGTCTGGTCGTCGACGGTATAGTCGGTGTGGGCCCGGTAACGGAAGAAGGAGCTAACGTGGCCCATATCCCGGCGTTGCTCCTTCTTCCGGCCCCATTGGGCTTTTAACAGCAAATATAGTGTCGACTGCCGGCGTCGCGCGATGTAGGCGGCCAGGAGGACGCCCGCGGCAACGGTGAGGAGGAGGAGGATCAGCTGCATGCGTCAGCCGAAAGTAAACAAAAAGCGCTATTCCTCCGCGATCCCTACCTTGATCGTCCTGGGCTGGTCGATGGTGTATATTTCGTTTACGATGTCGGTCATCTGGCGCTGCCAGGAGGCGCGGACGGCGGGGAAACGCGCCGTACGGTAGTTGTCACGTTTGGAGGCGACGTCCCAGCGTTTGACGGAAGCGGTCTCGACGGAGTCCATCGCGGCGCGGTCGTCCTGGAATTTCATATGGATACCCCTGAAATAGTCGAACTGGAGCCAGTAGTACGCGCGGACCTTGGCTTCGATGAGCATGCGCTCCTCGTTCAGCGCCAGGACGGATACGGCCTGGTCGTATTCGGGCGTATTGGTTTGTTTGGCCAGGTTGATGCCTTCGGCGAAATCGGCGCCGGTCCAGTGACCGATGGTTCGGCCGTTCATTGTAAGGACGTATGATTTTGACGCGTCCAGGCCGCTGACCTTGAGCATTTCGCGGTTGAACCCGGTGTAGAACGGCAGGAGGGGAACAGCCCCCACCATCGGCCGCGGGTTGCCCCATAGACGGGCGATGGTGTCGACCGGGAAGGGCAGCGCGTTCGCCAGGTAGTCGAAGGTGACGCCGCCGTTGCGGGGCGCGACGTTTGTCACGGCGCAGTTTGTTACGGATTTTGCCGCCGTCCTGGCGTCGATGGCCATTTCGGCAACGGGCTTATCGCCCAGGCCTTGCGCCTTCAGGAAAAGATAGGCCATCACGAAGTGACCGGCCTGCCCCGGGTGGATGCGGTCGGAACCGGTCAGGGTGAATTCTGAGTCCCTTTTTTGCTCCTGCATGTTGATAGCGGTCATCGGGTGGAAATAGTCGACATAACCCCAGTGGTTGTCGGCGGCAGCCTGCTGCTGGATGTCGCAGATGGCTTCCATGGCCTTGGTTTTGCCGGGGAAGTAGTTCTTGGGATTCTTCATGGTCGCGTCGTACGGCGAAGACGTTTCGATGACCTTGCGGACATTGGGCATCGCCTTGAGCTTGTCTTCGATCTTTTCGAACCACATCTTCGAATCGGCGACCTTGGCCCTGCCGACGGAGTCGGTGTCGTGTCCCAGGTATTCGAAGTAGCCGGAATCGTTCATGCCAAAGGTGAGGCAAACCACCGTCGGCTTCTTGGGCAGCACGTCGTCGTCCCAGCGCTTGTATATTTCTTCCGCGCGGTCGCCGCCGATACCGGTATTGAACACGGTGATCCTTTCCTTGGGGAAGTGGAGCATATAGTACAGCCATACGTAGGATTCGTAGTATCCCTGCTCGGTGATGCTGTTACCGACGAAGGCGACGCGGTCGCCGGTGTGGAAGGGCGCGATCCTTTCGGTTTCGAAGGCCAGGGTGCGGATGCCGAAGCGGGGGGCGGTGATGGCGACGTATTTTTCGCCTTTCTCGTCGGTTTGGATTTTCAGGGATTCCAGGACGCGGCCGTCGAGCGCGATGGATTGCGCTTTTGACACGGCGAAACCCGGGTAGACCTTTTGCGTCGTGGCGCCTTCTGCATTAAAAAGGCGTACGCGGATACCGTTGGAGTCGGTGACCGAGGTCGCTTCCCAGCCTTTGACGGCAAGTCGCAGCAGGCTGTGCGTTTCCGGGGCCTTATCGGTCAGGCGCGTCAGGAGGGGTTCTTCCATTTTGGTGGCCTCAGTCCACAGTTGGGCCTTGTCCCAGGTACCCTCGTGCGGCAGCAGGGCGTAATGCATGTCCAGGGGACCGGTCAGGGTATAATTCCGGTAGAACAAGCCGTCCCCGGAATACTGGAGGGTAAGACCCAGGGGATAGTGCGGACCGTGGGCATAAGACGTCGTCTGGTCGGAATAGACGGCCAGGCCGTAACGCCCTTCTTTGTCGGTCACGTCCACCCAATGATTCACGACGACGTTCTTGATGCTGTCCCAGCGGTCGAAAAAAGTGTTGGTTAAACGACTATGGGTCACGTCAAAGGGCGCGTCCTTGTAGACCTGCTGGCCTTCGAGCGCCAGCGGGAAGAGGGCTTGCAGCTTGAAGCTGTCGTTATAGAAGGCTTTTTTCAACGGGTCGCCCTTGACATCGGAGGGGTCCTCGCCGATACCGGTGTTGTCTTTCCAGTCGATGTGGAGGTGGATGTCGATACGGGGGTCGCCCTGTTCGAAGGTGTAGGTTTGGGTGAAGGGGGCGCCTGCGATCTCGCCTTGTACCTTTACTTTTATTTCGAGGGGGTCTTGCGTTTCGATGGTAATTTTTGCCGGGTTGTCCGCGGTTGAATGGAAGCCGCCCTGGTTATAGAAGTTGCCGCGGAGCTCGCCGAAATGGCGCGGGCTCCGGGCGTCGACGTATGACTTGCCGGCGGCGGTTAGCGTCCGTATGGCGCCGCCCTTGGCGGGGTCCAGTACGACCGTGTATTTGTCGGTTACAACGTGGCAGGTATTGTCGGGGGCGATGAAGGCCTTTGCGCCCGTTTCCGGGGCCGTGCCCCTTTCCCGGGCCGTCTTTGGGAGCGGCAGGGTTGTCCAGCCCATCGCGGGTACGGTGACCCTGATGACATGGTCCCCAACGGTGACATTTTCCGTGCGGTCAATGGCGGTGGTGTTGAAGACGGTGACAGAGGTAGGATGGGGCGACGCGGGCGCCACGCGGTCCATCGCGGCGGTGGCGATGGCTTCGGCGCGGGTGTCGGTGTTGCCGGTCCATTCATCGACGTAGTCGGCCCAGGTCAGACCGGCGCGTTTGTTATAGGGAACGATCCAACAGTCGTGGTGCTCGGACAGGAGCAGGGTGCGCCAGGCTTCGTCCAGGGAGGCTTCGGGCCAGTCCAGACCGGTCATCGAGGCCAGTTTTTCGGTGGCGACGATCCTGGTCTCCGAGGCGCGGACCTTTTGCGCCACCCGTTGGAGGATCTGGCCGCCCCACACGAGGCTGGTCAGGACGTCCTCCTGGGAAAAATGCCAGTTGTCGGTGGTCTTACCGGTGGTGTGGTGTTCGATATAGTGCGTCCAGGTATCGTACACCGTGGGTTGATAGGCGGTGTGCCAGGGGCCGTTTTTCCAGCCGGCGTCCTGGAGACACATGCCGACGGGGGCTGTTATACCGGCCTGTAGCGCGGCGTTCACATAGTTTACAGCGTTGTTTGACGCAATGGTTTCCCAGGTCGATTTCGGTTTCAGCGACTCGACGGCGTACCGTGGGACCGTGGTAATGCGTGTGCCGTCGGGCCCGATCCAGTTGACGAGCTCGCCGCCGTATGCCGCGGCGTATCCGCCCCAGCAGGTGTTGGGGTTCTTCAGCGACGCGTATTTAAAACCAAAGGACGTCAGTATCTCCGGCAGGGCGCTGGTAAAACAGGGTTCCTCGGAGGAATACGTGGTAAAGGTCGCAAAGGGGAAGTGCTCCTTTAACTTACGCATCCCGTAGTAGAACTGGCGGACGACACTTTCGCCGGAGACGTTATAGAGATAGCTTTGTCCGTAAGCCGGGTTGACGTATTCGATGCGGCTGCCGGGTTCCGCGTACAACGCGGTAAAGTCCTTCAGGTCGTCGGGATACTTCGCGGCGATGGTGTCCCAGGACTCGGGCTCCAGCTCGAGGTTGATCTTCCATCCCGGATGGGTCTTGAGCTGGTCGGCCATAAAGCGCGTTTGCCAGGTGGGGATGTGTCCATAGATGCCGCCGTGGTAACCGTCGATAAAATAGGCCGTGTCTTTTCCTTGTGCCCGGGCGACGATTGCGGCGAGGGCCAGGGATATAAATGCAATATTTTTCATCACTGGTTGGTTTTTTGCGAGGCGGTGTATTCCGCCCAATTATCCGTTCTGAAGGGTACGACCGGCCAGCCTGCGCCGTTCTGCAGGTTCGTTACGGGGTAGTTCGTGAACGCGTAGCGCACAGATACCGGGGTGCGCACGTCGCCGCTTTTGACGACGATGTGATCGCCCTCGATGGTGGCGTCGGCGGGGTGGAAAACCTTGTCGGCGCCGGCCACCTCGAAGAACTTCGGGGGTTGACCGTCGTTGGTGATCAATCCACCCGCGATCGTCTGCGGATCGAAGTAGATGGCGGCTTCGCGCCCGTGGAACTCGACGTGTTGGTATTGAGGGCCGCGGTAGACTACGCTTCGGTTGTATATGCGGTTCTCCGCGGTGGCTGCGAGCCGCTCGCCGACCGGCTTTTTGTTGATCGGGTGAAGGTTTTTGGACTCGCCCACGTCCATCGTCAGGACCATGGCCGTATTATCCAGCGTGGTGATGCGTTCCTGAGCCTCGCGGAAAAAGGCGTAGTCCGCCAGGGTAGGGTCATCTTTATCATAGAAAAACGGCGCCACCTGCACGAGATAAAAGGGCAGCTCCCCTTGTTGGAAGTCGTGGCGCCAGCAGCGGATCATCGTCTGCGTGAGGTTCGTATAGCTGTCGCGCTCCATCCGGTTGGCCTCTCCCTGGTACCAGCAGATGCCGCGGATCGACAGGTGGATGAAGGGATGGATCATCGCGTTGTACAACAGGTAGGGGCGGGTGACCTTTTCAAAGCTAAAACCGCCGTTGATGACTTCTTTGGATTTGGGGCTGCTCAGGTAAGGTTGCAGGTAGACGCGGTTTAGCTGCGTGTCTTGAGCGAGGGCCTCACGGGGCACATACGCCTGCGCGGCGGAGGCACCGATGCCGGTAAAGATGATGCCGACGGGGACGTCCAGGTCCTTGAGCAGTTTCCGGCCCATATAATAGCCGACGGCGCTGAATCTTTTTACGGATTCCGGTGTACAGTCGGTCCAGCGGCCCTTTACGGAGTCGAGCGGCGTGTCGCTGAAGTTGAGGTCGGTGTTGAACAGCCGAAGGTTCGGGTAATTGGCGGCGGCGATCTCCTCCGTGGAGTCCTTGACCGTTTTCATGCTGAACTGCATGTTGGACTGTCCGCTGCAAAGCCAAACCTCGCCGATGAGGAGGTCATTGAGCACGATCGCCTTTTCGTTGCTGACGATGACCCGGATTTCGTGCTTTTTATAATCGCCCGGCTTGACGGCCGGGACGGGGATGATGGCCTGCCAAACGCCTTGGTCGTCCGCGGTCACGGTGACGGGTGAGGTCCAGTCGGCGCGGACTTCCAGCTTGTGTCCCGCGGGGGCTTTGCCCCAGACGGTGAAGGGTTTGTTCTGCTGGATGACCATGTGGTTCTGCAGGACGGAGGCAAAGGACTCTTGCGCGCAAGCCCGCGTTGCGGCGCCGGCCAGTAAAATGAGAACAAGAAGATTTCGCATGCTATGGATGATTATAGGGTTCCACGATCAGCTTATAATCGCCACCCTTGAGGAGCACGGCGTCGAACTCGATGTCGATGTCGCGCGTCTCGCCGGGCAGCAGCGTAAAATAGTCATCATTTTGCAAAGCGGGCAGGATGCGCTGGCCGTCGGCGGCGCGGACGGCCTGGACGCGGATGGCAAAGGCGACGGTTTTGCCGCGGTTGGCGATGACGGCGCGGACGGTGTCGACGGAGCCGTGGGCGGCGTCGGCGGAGCCGCGGACCAGGCGGGAGCTCACCGCCAAACGCGGGGGGGCCAGCGTGTTGAGCGCTGTGTAATCCGCGTGGCGGTCACTGCGCCAGTAGAAGTTATCGGAAAGCAGGCGTCCGTCGGCGTCGCGGAGATAGAGCCGGATGAACTGTACCGGGCTCTGCGCTGCGCGCGGCTTGCCATAGACTTCGAAGTCGTAGAGGGAGTAACCGAAGTGCGTGGCGCGTTTTACGCCTTGCATACGGACGTAGCGGGTGGTCACTGGCGCGAACGACACCTTCTCTACCCCACCCTGGCTGTGGTCGGTGCTGTAGACCGTTTTCCAGGCTTGGGCGTCGTCGGAGACGTCGAGGCGGTAGGCGGCGGCGTGCGCCGTTTCCCAGTTCAGGTAAACCTGGCTGACGTTTTGGGGCGCGCCCAGGTCGACGTATACCCACGCGTCGTCGGTGTAGGTGCTGCTCCAGCGTGTGCCGGGGCTGCCGTCGGACACGGCACCGGCGTCCGGGGCCTCGGGGGCGCCGGAGGAGGCGACCGCGGGTTTGCCGTAGGCGAGGTTATCGGAGGAGAAGTTTATTTTAAAGCACTCGGTGACGGTGTCGTGGGGGGCGTCGAGGGTCGCCGTTTTGGCGTAGCCGTTAGCCAGCTTGCCGTCGAGGTTGTAGACTTCTTCGGAGGCTTTGAGGCCATGTAAGTCGTTCAAGGTTTGGTTGACGACGCGCACGCTGTTGTCTCCGGCGCTCCACTGGATGTGGATGGGCTCGCAGGCCTTGCGGACGCCCCAGTACGCGCCGGTCAGGTCGTAATAGTAGTCGTAGGTCTGCCATACCATCGACGGATAGGCCGACTGGCTCATCCAGGTCATCACGCCGGAGGCATCGTCCCACATGTGGTGCTGCCAGCCTTCGTAGAGCGCCTTGTTGGTCTCGAGGTTGACGAGCTGCGCCTTGCGGCAGAAGTCGTCGAGTCCCGTGGCTGGGCCGTAGCTCTTGTCGATGGTAGAAACGTAGGTCTCCGGGCCCGCGTTGGCGGCTGACTTGCCAAAGAAATGCTTGTCCCACATCTCGTTCCGGGGCCACCAGGTACTGTCCGGCATAAAGGTCCTGAAGCTTTCGGCCGTGGGGAAAACGGCGGTGCCTATCTCCGTTCGGAAACCCCAGCCTGGGCTGCCGCCAAAACCGCCGGGGTATTTGGTAAAATACCAGGCCGGCGTAAAGTTGGTCCAGGGTCCGCTTCCCGTCAGCGCACCGGCGTGGGAGTTGGGCTGGTACCAGCGGTCGCCGCCGTCGAACGCGTTTACGTCCTCGCGCAACCAGCCGTTGAGCGGGGCGATCGGCGTGCCTTCGTTGTCGCCGCACCAAACCGCGACCGAAGGGTGGTTGCGGAGACGCTTGATCTTTTCGACGGCATTGACGTTGAACGCTTGCACGTCGTCGGGCAGGTTCGGGTGGGAATTGAGCCAGAAGTCGTCCCACACCATGATGCCGTATTTGTCGCAGGCGTCGTAGAAGTCCTCGTCGGTCGTCGAACCGATCCAGTTCCGGATCATGTTGTAGTGCATCTCCTTGTGGAGCCGGACTTTGAGGTCGTATTCCCGGCCGCGGGCGCGGAGGAGGTATTCGCTCATGCCCCAGTTGCCGCCCTTGACAAATATTTTTTCGCCGTTGATCTTGATGTGGAGGACGCCTTGCGCCGTATCGTATGTGTATTGACGGATGCCGAATTTGATGTCTTTGCTGTCGGCGGTTTGGCCGTCGATGGTGACTTTTATATGGCAGGTATAGAGGTTCGGGTCGCCGTAGCCGTTGGGCCACCAGAGCCTGGGGTTGTCGATTTTTGTTTTGAAGTTTATTTCCTGCGGTTCGCCGGGGTGCAATGTAACGTCGCGGGCGAGGGTGATGCTGCCGGGCTCGATGGTGGCGGTGACCTGGGCCCTTGCTTCCTTTTGCGCATCCAGCTGCATTTGCAGGGTTACGTCGCCCTCGTTCCGGTTGGGGACATGTGTGCGGACCCAGGGGTCGACAATCCGTGCGTCGCCCTGTACGGTCAGGTACACCTCGTCGGTGATGCCCTGGAGCAGGCCGGGTACGGGAGGCATCCAGTCCCAGCCGTCGCTGGAGATGTAGGTGGGGCTGGCGTGGTTGGCGATGGGGCGGCCGGGCCAGTGGACGAGGACGGCGAGGACGTTCGGGCCGTTTGTCTTCAGCAGGTCCGTGATGTCGTAGTCGCCGCGTTGCATAAAGCCGTCGAGGAGGCCCAGCCGGAAGCCGTTGAGGAAGACTTCGCCTTTGCGGTTGACGCCACGGAAGTGGAGCCAGGTGCGGGTGGCGCTGTGCGCGGAGGCGCCTTGCGCGGGGGCGTCTTGCGCGGGCGCGCCGGTCGCGGGGCTCGCGAAGGTCGTGCGGTACCAGAAGTTGCGGTCGTATTTCGACTTGTCGACCTTGTAGATGTTGTCGGCGTAGTTGGGGTCCTTTTCGATACCGGCGGCGACGTAGGCGTTGAACACGATGCCGGGAACGATGGCGGGGACCCAGTCGTGGGCGTCGTAGTCGGGGCGGTAGATGCGGACGCTATCTGCGCCTATGTCGGACTGCGGACGCAGGGTCCAGCGGGTGTTGTCGCTGTTGAGGGAGATGCGCGTTTGGGCCGCGCTGGCAAGGGCCAGCAGCAGCGCGGGGATCGTCGTTAAGGGTCGTCGTATCATCGATGCGTTTGTTGCTGAAAGGATTTAGCGCGAAGCGCCGGGGGGCGCGGATTGGGAGGGCGCGGATTGGGGCGCCGCAGTGGGCACGGTGGCCGGCGGCGCGGGGGCGCCGGGGTCGGTGCTTACGGAGAACGGGCGGGCGGCGGGGGCGACGCCGCGCGAGGTGTTCGGGCGGGGGGCCATCACAAGGTGGAGCACGCCGCCGGCGGTGATGTCTCCGTAGGTGATATAATTGAGGTCGTACGGCTTGCCGTTCAACGTCGCGGATTGGATGTAGACGTTGGTGGGGCTGTTGCCTTCGGCTTCGATGGTGAAGGTGCGGCCGTTTTCCAACGACAAAGTGCACTTGCCGAACACGGGGCTGCCGAGGACGTACTGGTCGGTGCCGGGGCAGACGCTGTAGATACCCATGGCGCTGAGGACGTACCAGGAGGACATGGCGCCTTCGTCTTCGTCGCCGGGGTAGCCGCTCTCGGTGGCGTTGTACAGCTTGGACATGATCTCGCGAACGTGGTACTGGGTCTTCCAGGGCTGGCCGGCGTAGCTATAGAGGTAGACCAGGTGCTGGATGGGCTGGTTACCCTGTTCGTACTGGCCGAGACCTTCGATCACCATTTCCTTCATCTCGTGGATCCAGCCGCCATAGGTACCGAAGCGGACGGTGTCGGGGTCGGTCCAGACAGAGTCGGCCTTGGCGATAAAGCGCGCATCGCCGCCCATCAGGCCGATCAAGCCCCGGACGTCGTGGAAAACGGACCAGTTGTAATGCCAGGCATTCCCTTCGGTGTAAGGACCGCCCCATACATACGGGTCAAAATGGGGAACCCACCGGCCGTTGGCCTGGCGGCCGCGCATAAATCCGGTTACGGTGTCGAAGACGTTCCGGTAGTTGTACATCTGGCGCGCGAAGACGTTTTCGTAGAATTTGTTGCCGACGGCTTTGGCGAGCGTGTAGCCGCAAAAGTCGTCGTAGGCGTACTCCTGGGTCTGCGCGGTCGAGCCCTGCGATTCGGGATACGGGACATAACCCAGCTCGAAGTATTCTTTCCAGCCGGCACGGCCGTTGGCGCCGCCCCACGGGCCCTTGTTCATTACCTCGTGGGCATAGGCCTTGAGGGCCGAGTCGGGGTTGAAGGTGCGGATGCCCTTTACCCACGCGTCGGTCAGCAGCGATATGGCGTGGTTGCCGAGCATACCGCCGGTTTCAGAGGGAGCGGACCAGGCGGGCAGCCAGCCGCATTCGTGCTGGGCTTGCAGGAGCGCCTGCATATATTGTCCCTGCATGGTGGGGTGCAGGATGTTGCTCAAGGGGAACTGGGAACGGAAGGTATCCCAAAAACCGTTGTCGGTGTACATATATCCGTCGTGGATCTGCGCGTCGTATGGGCTGTAGTAGACCGGCTTGCCGTCCTTGCCGATGTCAAAAAAGGTGTGCGAAAAAAGGTTCGCGCGGAAAAGACAGGAGTAGAACGTGGCTTTGTCGGCTTCGCT
>NZ_DATJIY010000118.1:0-7073 GCF_035492835.1 Dinghuibacter sp. | reverse complement strand
ACCACCCAGCTCTTAACGGGGATCTCGATCATCAGGTACATACAGCAAAGCATTCCCAGGATGGGTATAAGCGAGTACTGACGAACAAACGACTGGATAGAAATGATACCGGCCAGGAGCACGAAGACCAGGAATAGGATTTCCTCGTGCCCTTCGGAGGAAAAATGGGTAATATCGTCACCGACGCGCCCGCGGAACATGACGACGAAGAGGATATACAGCACCGGTATGATCCACCGCCCGTTGATATAGGGCAGGCTGAACCGCCCGGGCTGTTTTTCGACCTTAGGGAGCATCAGGACCCCGCCACACACCAGAACAAAGGCAAAAAGCGTCCCGATACTGGTCAGGTCGGTCATCAGGGCGTCGTCGACCACGAGGACGGGTATGGCGACCAGGAGGCCGGTAACGATGGTGGAGAAAGTAGGCGTATGAAAACGGGGGTGGACGCGACCAAACGGCTTGGGAAGCAGCCCGTCCCGGCTCATGCTCATCCAGATACGCGGCTGGCCGATCTGGTAGACGATCAGCACGCTCGTGGCGGCGACGACCGCGCCCACGGAGATCACGAAGCCGAGCTTTTGCATGTTGATCTTTTCAAAGACAAAGGCCAGCGGGTCGGCCTTGCCGGCGAACTCCGAATAGTTCACCATCCCGGTGATCACGAGCGTGATGATGATATAGATCGCGGTGCAGATCCCCAGCGAATAGATCATCCCCCTGGGCAGGTCCCGCTGCGGGTTGCCGCACTCTTCGGCGGTCGTGGAAATCGCGTCAAAGCCGATATACGCATAAAAAACGGCGGATACGCCCTTGAGCACGCCCGTCATGCCGTTGGGCAGGAAGGGCGACCAGTTCGAAAAGGTGTTGTTGGAGAAGATGACATACACGCCCACCGCGGCCACGATGGCCAGGATCACCAGCTTGAGCATGACCATGAAGTTGGCGCTCTTCTTGCTTTCCTTGATCCCGACGTAGGCCAGGGCGGTGATCAGGCAAATGATGATAAAGGCCGGCAGGTTGATGATGAAATGCCATCCCGCGATCACCGGCGCGTGCGCATAAATCGCGGCGGGCCCAACAAGCGCAGCATGTTGCGCAACGGCCGCCTCGTACGCCATCTGGGCCGTGTTGTGCCCGATCGTCAGGAAGTCCGGCAGGAATATGTGCAACGCCTTGAGGACGTTGTTGAAATAGGCGCTCCACGAGATCGCCACCACCACGTTCCCGATGGAATATTCCAGGATCAGCGCCCAGCCGATGATCCAGGCCACGACTTCGCCGAACGTTACGTAGGAATAGGTATAGGCGCTACCCGCTACCGGTACCCGGCTGGCGAATTCCGCATAACACAAAGCCGTAAACCCACAGGTTACGGCCGTGATGATAAAGAGGAATATGACGCCCGGGCCCCCGTTATACGCAGCGTTCCCGATGGTGGAAAAGATCCCCGCCCCGATGACCGCGGCCACCCCCAGGAGGGTCAGGTCTTTCACCCCCAGTACGCGTCGCAGCGATTCGCTATGGTCTCCCAGACCCGCCTGGTGTTCTTGTACGATTTTGTCCAGTGATTTGCGGCGCATCAGAGAGGCCATGTACACAAGTTTGGTCTAAGATAAAGAAAATCAATGATCCCGCTGGAGTAAGTCTCCCGCCAGCCGGCGCAGCGCTTCTTTACGGCCGCTGAGGACCGCCACGTCCTCGAGGTTTTGCATGGCCAGCCCTGTGTAGTGTTGTTTCAGGTCGGCGGCCCAGCCATCCGCCCCGCAGGCGCGCATGATCGATAAAACCCCCTCGACGCGGTCGCGGCCCGGGACGGTCATCCAATGCTGGAGCTCCGACGCCTGGGCGGGTGTGCACGTCTTTAGCGTATGGAGCATGAGGAACGTCTTTTTACCCGCCATGATGTCGCCCCCAACCTGCTTTCCGAACTTGGCAGGGTCCCCAAAGGCGTCCAGGTAGTCGTCCTGGATCTGGAAGGCGATCCCGAGGTTTTTGCCAAACTGGTAGAGGTGCTCGGAATTCCCCTGGCTGGAGCCCCCGATGATGGCCCCGGTCTTCAGGCTGCAAGCCAGCAGAACGGAGGTCTTGAGGGTGATCATGTGGAGGTATTCTTCCAGGGTGACGTCGCTCCGTTGCTCGTAATCCATGTCGAGCTGCTGGCCTTCGGATACCTCCAGCACCGTCCGGTTGAACAGCGACATAATCCGGCGCGTATACGAAAGGTCGATCTTGTTGAGGTACTCGTAGGCCATCGTCAGCATGACGTCGCCGGCCAGCAGGGCGCTGTTTTCGCCCCATTTGGCGTGGACGGTGGCGTGCCCCCGGCGGAGAGGCGCCTTGTCCATGATGTCGTCGTGGATCAGCGTGAAGTTGTGGAAGAGCTCGATCGCGGTGGCCATTTCAAAGGCGTCGGGGCGGATGGCGTCGAACAGCTCGTTCCCCATCAGACAGAGCACGGGCCGTATGCGCTTCCCCCCGATGCCCAGGATATATTGGGCCGGATCGTACAGGGTCGCTGGTGTTTCCGGGAAATGACGGCGTGAAAAACGCGCCTCGAACTGCCGCAGTAAATCCTCAAAAGGAGTCATCGCACAAATATAAGTTATCGGCGCTTATCGGATTTCTTTGCGCCTTTGTCTCCGCCCTTTTTCGATTTCTTTGGCGCCCAGTCTGGTGCGCCATCGTGGGACGCCTTTTTGCCGCCGCGATCCGGCGCGCCGCCGTGGGGTTTGTCGCCGCGAGGCTTGTCGCCGCCGCGGGACGCCGTTTTGCGCGAGCGATCTTTCGAACCGCCGCCCCGCGACGATCCGCCCCGCGGGATCGCGCGCCGGCGCGGCATCTCCCCGCCCGCGGCGGCCTCCTCCTCCGTCGGCGCCCACTCGTAGTCGAGCTGCCGCTTCTCCAGGTTCGCCGCCACTACGCGGATACGCACCTTATCGCCCATGCGGAAGACGCGCCCGCTGCGCATCCCGACGAGGCAATAGTCCTCTTCGACGTGGCGGAACTCGTCAAAGTCGAGCAGGCTGTTGAGGCTCACCAGGCCTTCGCACTTCGTGGCCACGGTTTCGACCCAGAAGCCAAAGCTGGCGACCCCGCTGATGACGCCGTCAAAGGTATCGCCGAGGAACTGCCGCATATACTCGACCTGCTTGTATTTGTTGGCGGCGCGCTCGGTTTCCATCGCCGCGCGTTCGCGTTCGCTGGTGTGCCGGCACTTCTGGTCCATCTTTTTGTCCAGCGGCGGGTGTCCGTCCAGACAGCGCTGCAGGATGCGGTGCACCATCACGTCGGGATACCGTCGGATGGGGGACGTAAAGTGGCAATAGTGCTCGAAACCGAGACCATAGTGCCCGATGTCCTCGGTCGCGTAGATCGCTTTCGCCATGGTGCGGATACCGAGCTGTTCGAGCACGTGCTGCTCGGGCCGGCCCTGGGCGTCGCGGAGCATCTGGTTGAAAGAGCCCGCGATCGCGTCGGGGCTCGACATGTCGAATGTATGGCCGTATTTCTTGGCGAACTCGGCAAAGGGCTTCAGCTTTTCCTCGTCGGGGTCGTCGTGCACCCGGTACGGGAACGGCACGGGCTGGCCATCGATCTTGATCTTGGCCACGTACTCGGCTACGGCCTTGTTGGCCAGGAGCATAAACTCCTCGATAAGCTGGTGGGCCTCCTTGCTTTCCTTGAGCACGATCCCCACGGGTTTGCCCTTTTCGTCGAGCTGGAACCGGACCTCCACGCTGGAGAAGTTGATCGCGCCGTGCTCCATCCGTTTCTTGCGGAACTGCTGGGCCAGCTTGTTGAGCGTCAGGACCTCCTCCAGGTACAACCCGTCCTTGGTCTCGATGATCTCCTGCACGTCTTCATAGGTGAACCGGTGGTCGGAATGGATCAGCGTCCGCCCGAGCCAGGTTTCCTTGATCTCGCCTTTTGAATTTATCTGAAAAACGGCGGCAAAAGTATACTTGTCCTCCCTCGGTCTCAGTGAGCAGAGCTCGTTCGAAATACGCTCGGGGAGCATCGGCGACACCCTGTCCGGCAGGTACACCGACGTAGCGCGCTGATAGGCGGCCTTGTCCAGCTCGGTATCCGGCTCCACGAAATGGCTCACGTCCGCGATGTGTACGCCGATCTCAAAAAGGTCCTTCTTTACCTTTCGGAACGACAAGGCGTCGTCGAAGTCCTTGGCGTCGACCGGATCGATCGTAAAGGTGAGCGTCTTGCGGAAGTCGCGGCGTTTTCTAACCTCGTCAGCCGTGATCGCCTCCGGCAACCGCAGCGCCGTTTCCAGCACGTCGTCGTCGAAATCCAGCGGGAAACCCTTCTCCAGCAAGAGCTCCTTCATCGCCATGTCATTGGAGTCCTCGGGATCGAGGATGGCGATGACCTCGCCGAGGGGCCGGCGCTCGCCCTTGTTCCAGGAGACCATCTTGGCGACTACGCGGTCCCCGTCCGTGGCGCCGCTTAACTTATCCGCGGGGATAAAGAAGTCGGGTACGGGCTTCTGCCCGTCGGCTATAAAAAATGTCTGGCCTCCGCCCTGGAGGCGGCCGATGAATTCGGTTTGTTTCCGTTCGAGGACCTCGGCGACGCGGCCTTCGGTACGGCCGCCCGCCTTGGCGTTGGTGACCTCCACACGAACGGTGTCGCCGTGGAAAGCCGTGTTGAAATCGGATGGTTTTACCAGGATGTCTCTTTCGAGTCCGTCCACGATCACGTAACCAATGCCCGAGCGGGCTATATCGAGGGTACCTTTATAAGAGTGGGCGGTGTTTTTCTTTTTTTTCATATATGAAAATTGTCAATAAATGTAAAAATGGTGGAATTGAATAAGTCCTCCTCCCCAAACAGGAGGCGGTGTCGTACGGGTAGGACAAAGAGTGGGAGGTGGTCCAGCTCCTGGCTGAACTTCAGCAGCCGGACCCCGTCCTTTTCGGTGGTGAGCAGGATTTTATGACTCGCCGGCATCTGTTCGAACCGGCGCCGCATGGCCTTCAGGTCGTCGATCGTAAAGATGTGGTGGTCGTTGTATGCCATTACCTCGAAACTCGCCGTCTGGGTTTCGAGGTATTGTTTCAGCGGCTTCGGATTGGCGATCCCGCACACGAGCAGCACTTCCAGGTCTTTGTCCAGTGCCTGGGTGCCGTTGTGGGCGATGTGATAGGGGTGCCCGTATTCCAGCGTCGCGAAAAATACATGCTGCCCTTCGCGCGGGGCAATCTCCGCCGTGACCTGCCGCCGCTGCTCGTCCGTCAAATCCCGCGGGCATTTGGTTACCACGATCATGTTCGCCCTGGCGGCCGCGCCCCGCCAGTCCCGCAGGTCCCCCGTAGGCAGATAAAAGTCCCTGGTGTACAGGTTATTATAGTCCGTCAAGAGGATATTCAGCCCGGCCTTCACCCGGCGGTGCTGGAAGGCGTCGTCCAGGATGATGACCTGTGTGTCCGGCCGGTCCTGCAGCAGCTGCGGGATCGCCACCAGCCGCTCCTCACCTGCCGCGACCGCGACCTTTGGGAATTTGAGGTGGAAACTCATCGGCTCGTCGCCGATCTCCAGGGCGGTCGTATGATCCGTTGCCAGGACATAACCGCGCGTCTTGCGTTTGTAGCCGCGACTCAGAGTGGCGACCTCGTACCTTTGTTGTAGCAACCGCAGGAGGTATTCCGTCATCGGCGACTTCCCTGTCCCTCCCACCGATAGGTTCCCCACGCAGATCAGCGGCATATTAAAGGTCGCGCCCTTCAGGATGTTTCGGTCATAGAGCTTGTTGCGCACCCACACCACCGCTCCATAGACAAGCGCCACCGGCAATAGCAAGAAACGGATGGATTGAAAGGTGAGGTTATACAAATTCATACAACTGCGTAGGTGTCACTCCGATAGACAAAGGTACGTCAAATTCTCCCCGATCAGTCACTTTGTCAATCGGTTCGAAAAAACTGAGGCCGACTTTGACCACATCCGGCCGGCATTGGGCCAGGAACCGGTCGTACATCCCCTTCCCATACCCCACCCTGTAGCCCTCTTTGTCGAAAATAAGCAACGGCACCAATACCAGGTCTATCGCCTCCGGCAAAACCACGACGCCCTCCAAGGGCTCGGGTATTCCCCAGGCGCTTTCCGTCAGGAAGGTGCCCGAATCCCATATAAAATGCTCCAGGTCCGTCTCCCCGCTCACCCGTGGAATGGCCAGGGTCAGGCCGGGATTGGCCGCTTCGAGGTAGCGGATAAAGGGGAGCGTGTCCATTTCTTTTTTCGCGAGGATCGGCTGATAGACGTGCGCGACCCTCAGCGGCGCCGCGCCCAACGGCCGTGCCAGCGCCTTTTTGAATTGCTCCAGGACGGCGGCGGCCATAGCCGCGCGTTCCGCCGGCGGCAGACTCATGCGCTTATCCAGGTAGTATGTCCGCGCCTCCTTTTTGGTCATCGGTTATTTTTTAGCGCAGCGCCTGCCGAAGCCGCGGCCCCCATTCTTCAACGATGCCCCGCACGAACGCGGCATCGGGATTGGAGGTGAGCGGCATCCGCGCCAACGCGGGGTACCCGCTCCAGCGGACGATGTCGTCTTCGTAGTCGCCGAACCGGTCGTTAAATACCCAGCCCGCGACGTCCAGCCCCCATTCCAGGGCAACGCGCGCGGTCAGCAGGGAATGGTTGATGCTGCCGAGGTAGTTGCGGCTCACCAGCACTACTTTGGCATCCAGGCGCTGGGCCAGGTCGGCCATAAAGTCGTCGCCATTCAGCGGCACCAGCAACCCCCCGGCGCCTTCCACCACGACATCCCCGTCAGGGAGGGCTTCGACGATCTTTTCCAGGTCGATCTCCACGCCTTCTTCGCGGGCCGCGATATGGGGGGACGCCGGCAGGGCCAGGCGATATACCTCTGGATGGATCTTCGGCCGCGTCAACCGCGCGGCCACGTACGCGGCATCCGATTCGTCGCCGGTCTGTACCGGCTTCCAATACGTGGCGCCCAACGCCTCCGCCACCACGGCCGAGGCCAGCGTTTTGCCGACCCCCGTGCCGATCCCCGTCACAAAAACAACGCTCATGTGCTACTACTCTCTGTTGAA
>NZ_DATJIY010000117.1:0-3777 GCF_035492835.1 Dinghuibacter sp. | reverse complement strand
TTAGCTCACCCTTTTATCGTAAATTGTCCTTAAACCGTTTGCCATGAACCCTTCTCCCGAGAAAAACCCGCTCGCTTCCCTTGACGTTTGGGAAGACGATCTGCTTGAACGCTATCCCGACCCGGAGTCGATCGCCACGGGGAAGACGACGGAAGAATACCGTAATTACGAAACGCCCGGCAGGGACTCGGTGCGTGAGTTCTACCGGCTCAATCATACATATCAGACCTATGGCTTCGTTCAGGAGAAGCGGGCGGAATACCTGCGTTTCGATAAAAAAGAAATGTCGGTCTGGAACGCCTTCAACTTCCTCAACGAGCTGGTGGACGACTCCGATCCCGATACCGACCTCGATCAGTTCCAGCACCTCTTACAGACCTCCGAAGCCATCCGCAAGGACGGGCACCCGGATTGGATGGTGCTGGCGGGTTTGTTCCACGACATGGGAAAGGTGCTGTGTCTTTTTGGCGAGCCGCAGTGGGCGGTTGTCGGCGACACATTCCCGGTCGGCTGCGCCTGGTCGGACAAGATCGTTTACCCGGAGTATTTCAGTGAAAACCCGGACCGCAACAACGAGCAGTACCAGTCCAAATATGGCGTCTATTCCGAGGGCATCGGTTTGCGGAACGTGCATATGTCCTGGGGACACGACGAGTACGTCTACCAGATGATGAAGGACTACCTGCCGGAACCGGCTTTGTATATGCTGCGCTATCACTCCTTCTATTCGCAGCACCGTGAGCACGGATATGACTATCTGCTGGACGACCACGACCGGGAGATGTTCAAATGGGTGAACCTCTTCAACCCCTACGACCTTTATTCCAAGAACCCGACGCCACCGGATTGGAAGGAGCTCAAGCCGTATTATGAGCACCTGGTCGCGAAATATCTGCCGGATACGATACGGTTCTAGGGTTATCGCCAGGTGATGGGGATGTCGCGGAACTCCACCTCCGATAGGCTGCTATGACGACCAAAGTACAGGAACTTGAATAGCTTGATGGCCCTGATGCCAGGTAACACACCTTCAAAAGTGTATGTACATTTTATGGGTACCTCCGTCGTAAGCTGTATAAAAGGGTTAGAGCCTGTCGCACCGTTCATATAGGATCGCATCCGATACTCGTTTCCTTCATCGTCTATAATGGACTGAACTTCCTCGGCGATCTGCCAGTTTGCGGCGCTGGTTTTTAAAACCATTGTCATTTTTATCGTTTGAGCCCCGACGCTTCCAACAGCGCTGAGCAGGGCAAATTCGGTGTTATCGGCGTATAGTATTTCGAGGGGCGTCTGCGGAGGACTCTGGGGCGATACACGCGGAGCACCCTGAGGTGGCGCCTGCGAAAGGTCTTTGGGCAGCGCCTGCGGCAAGATCGGGCGCGGTGTATGGGCGAGAGTCGATGACATCGCTTTTGTAGCGCGAGGGTGTCTGCTACGGAAGTTCCTTATCGGTGTGGTGGGCGTGTCGACGAATTGTTTTCGTGTATCGTCGGGAGGTGTCGTTTGGAATAGGTGGGCGCACTTGTCCCACATGGTCAAAAACGCACCGAACACCGTCAAAAAGAACAAGATATACTTTACCCTGTTTTCGAAGATCTTCTTGCGACCTTCGGCGTCACGTACCCGTCTTTCGAACGAATCATTCATACCGCGATTTTGGGCATCGCGTACAATTTAGTAAAATTCGGACTCCATCCAAAAAAACGTAGCAAATCTGCTGGTAAATACGGAGACGCGACGCCGCCATGTGACGAAGGCGGGGAGCAACGCGAAGGTGCGGCAACGCAGCGCTACGCCGGGGCGGTCCAGTCAAAGGCGACCTCGCCCCCATTCAACCTCCACCTTGTGGGCCGTGGATTTTCCATCCAATCAAGCGGTTCGCCGGTGGGCTGGGCGGATGCCGCGGCGGCAAAGCATTCCCGGATATAAGACTTCTGTTCGGGACCGGTGGCTTCAGGTTGAGCCGAAATAAATAAGGGCGCCCCGCTAAAAGCGAGCAGCTGCATCCATTGCTTGTTCAGGCGCCAGGGGATCTGCGTGGTCAGGCCGACGCAGTCGCCGTCGACGGCATAGAAGGCGTTGTGCTGTGGGAGGCGGAAGGCCATCGTGTTGACGCCCATCTTGACCGTGCGGTCCCATTCACGGCCGCTGGTGTCGTCGCCGATGCGGTTGAGCTCGAAGATGCCGGCGGAGAGGTGGCTTACCGTGTTGCAGCCGATGAGGTACATGGGGCCCGCGGCGGCGCGGATGGTGCGGTAAAGCCGGAGGACGATTTCCGCGTTGGTGAGGGACCGGTCGTTAAAGCTCCAGCCGGCGGACGTCATGGCGGAGCCCATCTGCGAACCCCAGCGGCCAAAAAGATCGAAGGTGCTGTAGTCGTGTTTTACCAGGTCGAAGCCCCAGTCACGATAAAGCCGGATCGTCGCGCCGATGCGGTCCAGATTCTCCGGCAGCGTGGGGTCTAAAAAATGCTCCTTCCCCCGCGTGATCAGCAGGGCTGGCCGGTCGGCGGCGTTGGCGAGGAGCGGGCGCGTCCATAACCCGGGACGCATACCGAGCTTCCGGATGGCCGTCGCCACCTGTTGCATGTCGCCGAATTTGGCGTTGGCCCGCGTAAAGACGTCGCCGTCCTCCCACCCGTCATCGATGACGGAAAACGGCCGGTTGTCACCCGCGGGGGCCAGCTCAGCCATCGCGGCAGTGGTAGAGAGGATCAGTTCTTTCGAATTATGTCCATACGCGAAATACCAGTCGTTGATTCCATATACCGGTTTTTCCGGTAGGCGGGGAGAGGCGCACATCATGCCGCAAAACCGGGCATCGGTGCGGAAGGGGTCCTCCCCGGGGTGGCTCTGGGTCGCGATGACCGAGGCGGCTTCCAGGACGCGGTCGCCCAATTGGACGCCCGTCGCGCCCGAGTGCAGGTCCAGCTCCAGGTCGAGCGCGTTGTGGTCCACGGTCCAGGAGCAAAAGCAACGCGCGCCCGTTTTGACGCCAAAGGCGTGCGTTTGCTGACCGTCATTGACCAGCATATACCATGGCGCCCTGATGGCACCACCAGTCCACGCGAGGTCGCCATAGCTGCGTTCCCACGCGTCCCCCAGGTAGCGTGCGCCCGCGGGAAAAACCCGGGACCAGGTCAGCTTGACCTTTTCCAGGGGTATGCCCGGCGCATGCAACCGGATATCCATGGCGGATTCACCCTGCTGCAGGTCGACGTTGAGGCCAGAAACCGACCAGCGACCCAAAGAACCGGATAGAGGCACCCAACGACCGTCCCGCCAAAGCGAAACACCAGTGGGGAACTGCAACCCAACAGTGGGTCCTGCGCCATAGACGGGAGCGAGCCCCAGCGAAGACACCCTTTGAAATAATAAGGCGGCAGCCGAAAACCCAGTCAATCGGAGGAAATGCTTTCTTTGCATAGAAGCAAATATCATGAAAAAAATCCCGCTTGCCCTCATCCTTCTCCGCCTCCTGCTGGCGGCGGGCATTACGATTTGGATCATCAACGGACGCCTCCTGCGCGAGAACCTTCCCTGGATCATCCTGCTGATCACCTTTTCGATAGGCGGCAGGGGAAGACCTTCAAACGATATAAGCTGTTCAACCAGGGGGACACGAAGTGAGCCATATACGAAAGTAGATTGAGCTATTGGCGAAACCACCCCCGCCGGAAGCCGACATACCTTTGTGTCACAATCAATCAAAATGAAGACGATTTTTATTACAGGCGCTTCCAGCGGGCTGGGAAGGGCGTCGGTGGATCTGTTT
>NZ_DATJIY010000116.1:0-3241 GCF_035492835.1 Dinghuibacter sp. | reverse complement strand
CCCTGCAAATCGTTGGGACCAACTGCCAAAAACCTGTGACGAAGCGCAAAAAAAAAGGCCCCCTCCTGGAAAGGAGGATGGCCAGGCTTTGCATTTAACCAAAAACGACTGCTTATATAACGATGGCTTGCTGAAAGATTTCCTGCAAACTTATGCCCGCTTTGCACCGAAGTCAATACCACAAAGCGGTATAGCAATCATTTAGCGTATTAACTATCACCGGTCATGCGTAGTTATACGCATCAGCGGGCGGCAGTTGTACGCAAAAAAGCGTCTACCTGGCCGTCGAGCCAGCCGGGCTCGTCGTACATGATGAAGTGCCGGGAGGAGTCGTTGAGCGCGATGGTCACCGAAGACGCCAGCGCGAACTGGCGCCGGTACTTCCCGAGCGTGTTTTCCCGGGTCGCGCCATACCCCTTGTACGACACCCAATCCCCGAGCACGAGGATGGGACAGCGGACCCTCCCCATCTCCGGGCGGAGGTCGGTGGAGAAAAGCTCGTACATGACCTCTCCCTGGGTCTTCCCGTCGGAGCGGTCGGCCATGGCCGCGACTTCGGCCACCCGCACGCTGTCCCGGATCATGAACCGGATCGCGGCCCTTGAACCCGCGGCGGCCTGCGCCAGCGTTTGCATACCCATATAGCGTTTGATCTGCGCGCCGATCGCCCGCGCGCTGTCCAGCGTAATGCTGTCGCCCATCGACAGCGCGGGCAGGAAGGGCGCGCTGCTGACGACGACCAGCCCTCCGGCGATCCCGGGCGACCGTGTCTCGACCCGGAGCGCCAGCCAACCCCCGAGGCTATGACCGACGAGTATCGGGCGCTGCAACCCCTCGGTTCGGATGAGCGATATTATCGCTTCCGCAAAACCGGTGAGCAACGAGTCCGACATCACCGCCGGCGCCTGCCCGGCAAAGCCGGGGAGGGTCAGGCTGTAGCAGGTGTAGCGGTCCTTGAGGTGGTCGACGGTTTCTTTCCAGACGTCGCCGGAGCAATACAGCCCCGGGATAAAGATCACGGCGGGGCCGTGCCCGGCTTTGGCGACGCCGAGCGGCGACTGAGCGTATGCGGCCGCAGTGGCGGCGAATAGTAGAATGGCAAGTGCTATGCGTTTCATGAAGATAAATTTTATCCCAAAGAGACGGCGGCGGCCGGGGCAGCGCAAATCGTTTGGATGAAAGTGTGGCGGCCAGGGATGAAACCCGGCGTGGCGATTTCATCCAAAAAAAGGGCGATTTCATGGATTTGCGGCGCCGCATTGGCGCACGCGTCCTTTATTTGCAGTATGCCCCACCTATCCGTCAGATACGTCTTATACATTTATCGCTGGCACGTAGTCTTCTGGCTGTTGTATTTCATCGGCTGGACGTGGTTTTCCATGCATATGTACCACGGCTCGCCGGGACGCGCGCTGACGGTCACCGCCGTCTATGCGATAGGGCAGGGGGTGCTTATCTATGTAATGGTGAGGCGGTGGATGCCGCGGTACCTGCACCCGGGGAAGGGCTGGCGTTTTGCGCTGCTTGTGCTGGCGGGGCTGGCGGTCAGCGCCACTTTTATCAGCTTCCTGACCTACTGGTTGATGGGAGAGAAAACAGGGGCGTCCCTGGGCGCCTTTTGGGGGTATGTGCTGCTGGGGAACACTTATTGGGTCATCCTGGCGCTCGTGAGCGTGACGGTGCGGGACCGGTTTTTCCAGGAACGACGGCGGATGCAGACGGAGCTGCGCTTCCTGAAGTCCCAAATGAACCCGCACTTCCTCTTCAACGCCCTCAACAGCATCTACGTGCTCATCCGCAAGGACCCCGACCTGGCGGAGCACACGCTGGCCGGCTTTTCGGACATGCTCCGGTATCAGCTGTACGAGTGCACGGTCGAGCACATCGCCGTCGACCGGGAGGTGGCCTACGTCGAGAACTTTATCCGGCTGGAGCAGCTTCGCAGGGGAGACAGCCTGGTGCTGGACTATGAGAAGCCCCGCGGGATCAGCGGCTTCGACATTGCGCCGATGCTGGTGTTCCCGCTGGTGGAAAACGCCTTTAAATACGCGTCCACGCACACCGACCGGGAGAACCGCGTGCGCATTCAGATCGGGTACGAGGAGCCGCTATTTACGATACGGATCGACAACACGACCGAGGACCAGAAGGAGCGCCCATCGGAAAAGGCCGGGGGGATCGGTCTGAAAAACCTGCGCCGCCGGCTGGCACTGCTGTACCCCGAGCGCCACCGTCTCGATATCGAGACCGCCCCCGGGGAATATTCCGCCACCCTTCAACTTCAAATCCGATGAACCTGCGTTGTATCATCGTCGACGACGAGCCCCTGGCCCGCGAAGGGCTGGAGCGGCTGGTCCGGGAAACGGGTTTCCTGGAGCTGTTGGCGCAGTGCGGCAGCGCCATGGAGGCCAACCAGGTACTGGCCACACAACCGGTGGACCTGATGTTCCTGGATATCCAGATGCCACGGATGAGGGGACTGGATTTTTTGCGGACGCTGACGAAAAAACCGCTGGTGATCGTGACAACTGCTTTCCCGGATTACGCGTTGGAGGGTTTCGAGCTCCAGGTGCTGGATTACCTGCTCAAGCCCATCACGCCGGAGCGCTTCCTCCAGGCGGTCAACCGCGCCAGAGCGAGCGCGGCCGCGGGCGCCCAAGAAAGGACGGACGCCGGAGCCACGGTGCGGAACGAGCCGGAGGAGGCCGCTTATTTTTTTATAAAAGCCAACAACGGCTTTGAAAAAATCTACTACGACGATCTCCTGTTTGTCGAAGCCGCCCAGAATTACTGCGCGCTGCACACGCGCCGGGGCAAGCTCCTTACGCTAAGTACCATCCACGCGCTCGAAGAACAGTTGCCCGCGCAGCGGTTTATCCGGGTACAGAAGTCGTACATCGTGTCGATCGATAAGATTACATCCGTTAGCCCCACGGAAGTCACCCTGGACGGACTCAAAATCCCGGTAAGCAAATCATACAGGGACGAATTGCTCGCGCTCGTGGACCAGAATCTCCTGCGAAAGTAACCGGCTATGAAAATAAAAAGGCATGACCGTTTTTGTTTTTCCCCTACCTTCATCACCCCAACCAACGAATTGCCATGCATCGCAGAACCTTCCTCAAAGACACCAGTCTCGCCGCCGCAGGCGTAACCATCCTGAATTTCCCCGTTTTTGGAAAAAATGCGCCGTCCAACAAGGTCGTCGTGGGCGTCATGGGTCTGAACGGCCGTGGCTCCT
>NZ_DATJIY010000115.1:0-16049 GCF_035492835.1 Dinghuibacter sp. | reverse complement strand
GCACTGGACGCCCATCTGGTTTACCTTCGCGGCCTACGCGCTGCTGCTGGGTATCATATTCCCGCTCGTATTCCGATACAAACATACCCCGGAGGCCTCCAAGACCCCGCTTAAACACGCCTGACGTAAAAAATGACTGAGAAAGACCAGATGAAGAAAAGGGTGGGCGAGTATGCCGCCACCTTCATACAACCCAATACGGCCATCGGCATCGGCACCGGCTCCACCGCCTACTGGATGATCCTCGCGCTTGGCGCCAAGGTCCGCGAAGGTTTTACCATTACCGCCGTCCCCACCTCCAAGGCCACCGTCGAGCTGGCCCAGGCCCATGGCATTCCCCTGGCCACCCTCAACGACGTCGACCGGCTCGCCCTCACGATCGACGGCGCCGACGAGGTCGACCCGAAGCTCCAGCTCATCAAGGGCGGCGGCGGCGCGCACCTCCAGGAAAAAATGGTCGCCGCCGCCTCGGACCGGATGATCGTCATCGCCGACGAGCAAAAGCTAGTCGACCGCCTCGGCAAGTTCCCCCTCCCCATAGAAGTCATTCCCTTTGGCTGGAAACAGGTCCAGCGCCGCGTCGCCGCCCTCGGCTGTCCCACGAGCGAGATCCGCCAGCGTGATGGCAGGCCCTTTATCACCGACCACGGGAACTACATCCTTGACGCCCACTTCGGCTCGATCGCGGACCCCCCCGCCCTGGGCATCGCGCTCCACGAGATCCCCGGGGTCGTGGAGCACGGGCTTTTTATCGGGCTCGCCACGACCGTGCTGGTCGGCCGGGCCGATGGAACCGTCGATGAGCTGCACCGGCCGGGCTAAGACGCCCCATGAGACAAGCGATTTGGGATATACGTACAAATTTGGTAATTTCGTACGTATGACAACCAAATTAACCCTGGCCCTGGACGCCGCCGTCATTGAAAAGGCAAAGCGCTACGCCCAAAGGAAGAATACCAGCCTTTCAGGTATGGTGGAGAATTTCCTGGCGAAGGTCGTGGAGGAAGAGCCAGGGCGACCCGAAGCCATCTCTCCCCTGGTCAAAAAGTTATCCGGGGTTCTTACGCTATCCCCTGATGCTGATCACAAAAGTCTCTATGGAGATCACCTGAGTGATAAATACGGCAAGTAATGAAGGCGCGTGTTTTCCTGGATACGGACATCGCCCTGGACTTGCTGGCCGCCCGACACCCGCATTATGATTTTGCGGCCCGTCTTTTTACGCTGGCGGACCAGAATAAGTTACACTTATTTGTGTCCGCGTTGTGCTTTAGCAACCTGCATTACCTTTTAACCAAACAGCGAGGGCGTGTCGACAGCTTATCCATCCTGCGTGATTTCAGGGTGCTGGTGACCGTGGTGGGCGTCGACGGCAAGACCATCAACCTCGCGCTAAACAGCACGTTCGCGGATTTTGAGGATGCCATACAATACCATGCAGCGCTATCGACTGGCGTTTCCGTTTTGCTTACGCGAAACCTCAAGGACTATAAAAACGCGGATATTCCCGTAATGACCGCCGAGGACTACGTAAAGACGCTCGCATAAAAAAAGCCATCCCCCGGACGGGAGACGGCTCTGAACTTTATGTTGTAAAGAAAATTTAGCTTATGCCAGGTGGGCTTCGATCTTCTTGACGAAGTTACCCTTGGGCTGCGCGCCGACCAGCTTGTCGACAACCTTACCGCCCTTGATGAACAGGATGGCGGGGATGGAGGTAATGCCGTAGTTGGTGCTGACTTGCGGGTTGTGGTCGACGTTTACCTTGCCGACGTTCACCTTGCCATCATATTCCTTGGAAATTTCTTCGATGACGGGTCCGATTGCACGACAGGGTCCACACCACTCTGCCCAAAAGTCTACTACCGTTAATTTATCGGAATCCAGGACGGATTGCTGAAAATTGCTGTCTGTGAATTCTTGTGCCATATAGTATAGGTTTGTTTGGTATTGGATACAAAGATACGACCAATCGGTATATTCTATCATGTTGTCACGACATTGACTTCCACGTCAGGGTTTGCCATGAGGAATTGTGTCATTTCGTCATTCATTTCCAGACCGGCGCCGATCTTCTGGAGACCTATCCGGCGGTGGGACTTATCGTCCTTAAGCTGAATGCGTAACGCAGTCTTGCCGGGGTACTTTTGGACCTGTTTTTCCAGGAATAAAACGATCGCTTCTGTCAAAAGCATCGGATGGATTTCCAGCTGGAGCTGACGCGTCAGGGTCCGTTTGATGGTTTCGAGCAGGAGGATGGAGCCGACCTTGAACTCGTAGTCGTCGTCCCGGTTAAACCGGTTTTTGAACTGGCCGGTGATATAAATGACTGTGCCGGGAGTGAAATAGTCCTTGAATTTGATATAGTCTTCCCCAAACAAAGGCACCTCCATCTTCCCCGAATAGTCTTCCACGCCGAAGATGCCGAACTGTTTCCCGGTCTTGGAAATGCGGTGCTGGGCGTCGGCCACCAGGCCGGCCAGGCGGAACGGCCGGAAAGGATTGGGTTGCAAGGCAATACCGTCCTTGAACTCGTTGAACTCGGCAATCGTGGCGATCCCGTAGTGCTGCATTTCGAAACGGAAGTGGTCCAGCGGGTGCCCGCTCAGGAAGATCCCCGTGACGTCCTTTTCGTTCTCGAGGAGGGTCGTGAGCGTCCACGGCTCGCTGTCCGGCAGCTTCGGGGGCTGGACGGCGGGCATGGACATGTCCCCAAAAAGGGTGTTGGCCTGGGTGGTCTGGGTCGTTTGGTATTGGTTGCCAAAACGGATGATCCTTTCCAGACCGTTGAGCTGTTCACCGGGGGCCAGGAAGAAATATTGCGCCCGGTGGAGCTGCGGGAAGCAGTCGAAGGCGCCGCCTTTGACCAGGCATTCGAGCGACTTCTTGTTGACGGCGCGCTGGTTGATTCGTTTGATCAGGTCCCATACGTCGGTGTAGGGGCCGTTTTTGGCCCTTTCTTCCAGGACGGAGTCGATCGCCGCCTCACCCACGCCCTTGAGCCCGGACAGGCCAAACCGGATTTCGCCCTTTTTGTTGACGGCAAAACCCGCCTTGGATTCGTTGATGTCAGGCCCCAGTACCTTCAGTCCCATGCGTTTACATTCCTCCATAAAGAACGTGATCTTTTCGATCGAGCCGGCGTTGTTGAGCACGGCCGCCATGTATTCGCTGGGGTAGTGCGACTTGAGGAAGGCCGTCTGGTAGGCCACGAAGGCGTAGCACGTCGAGTGCGACTTGTTAAAGGCGTACTGGGCGAAGGCTTCCCAGTCGGTCCAGATCTTTTCGAGCTTATCCGTCGGGTGGCCCTTTTCGGCGGCGCCTTTCAGGAACTGGCCCTTCATTTTGTCCAGGACCGACTTTTGCTTTTTACCCATGGCCTTCCTCAGGACGTCCGCGTCGCCCTTGGTAAAGCCGGCCAGGCGCTGGCTGAGCAGCATCACCTGTTCCTGGTAGACCGTGATCCCATAGGTATCCTTGAGGAACTCCTCCATTTCGGGGAGGTCGTAGACGATGGCTTCGGTCCCGTGTTTACGCGCGATAAAGTTGGGGATGTATTCCAGGGGGCCGGGCCGGTACAGGGCGTTCATGGCGATCAGGTCGTCAAAACGGTCCGGTTTGAGCTCCCGGAGGTATTTCTGCATCCCGGGACTTTCGAACTGGAACGTACCGATGGTATCGGCCCGCTGGTACAAGCTGAACGTGTCCGGGTCGTCGAGCGGGATGGTGTCCAGGTCGATCTCGACGCCGTGGTTCTCTTTTATCAATGTCAGGGCGTCGCGGAGGATGGTGAGGGTCTTCAGCCCAAGGAAGTCCATCTTGATAACGCCGGCCTCCTCGATGATGCTGCCTTCGATCTGGGTCACCAGCAGGTCGGAGTCCTTGGCGGTACAGACCGGGATGATGTTCATCAGGTCGTCGGGGGCGATGATGATCCCGGCCGCATGGAGACCGGTGTTCCGCACGGACCCCTCCAGCCGTTCCGCTTCGTGGAGGACCTTGGCGTGGAGGTCGTTGCCGTTGTAAACCTGGCGGATCTTCTTGACGTTTTCCAGGTCGTCGGGGATCAGGCCTTCCTTTTCGGTCAACGACTTTTCCCCGTCCTTTTCGGTGAGCGGGGCGTGGAGGACCCTTCGCAGCTCGATCCCCGGCTTTTCCGGTACCAGCTTGGCCAGCGCGTTGGCCTCGGCCAGCGGGAGATCCATCACCCGGGCCACGTCCTTGATCGACATCTTGGCCGCCATCGTGCCATAGGTCACGATCTGCGCGACCTGGTTGCGGCCGTATTTCTGGACCACGTAGTCGATCACCTTCTGACGGCCGGAGTCGTCGAAGTCCGTGTCTATATCGGGCATGCTCTTCCGGTCCGGGTTCAGGAAGCGCTCGAACAGCAGGTTGTATTTGATCGGGTCGATGTTGGTGATTCCGATGCAATATGCCACCACGCTTCCCGCGGCGGAACCGCGTCCGGGCCCGATGAACACACCCAGCTCCCGCCCCGCCCGGATGAAGTCGCTCACGATCAGGAAGTAGCCGGCAAAACCCATGGTTTTGATCGTAAACAGCTCGAAGTCGAGCCGCTCCTGTATCTCCGGCGTCAGGTCGATATAGCGTTTGCGCGCCCCTTCGTAGGTCAGGTGCTTGAGGTATTCCCACTGGTTCAGCGTGCTGTCCGCGTGCACCTGGAACTCCAGGGGCACCGGGAAATTCGGCAGCAGGATGTCCTTTTTCAGGTTCAGCACCTCCACCTTCGACGCGATCTCATTGGTGTTGTCGATCGCGTCCGGCCGGTCGCTGAACAGCGTGGTCATCTCCTGCGTGCTCTTGAAGTAGAACTGGTCGTTCGGGAATTTGAACCGCCGGTTCTTCAGCTGTACGTCGTCGTTGACGAAGTCGTCGTACCCCGGCGTAGCCTTTTTCTCCCCGGTATTGATGCACAACAGGATGTCGTGGGCGTCGTAGTCCTCCTTGTCGGTGTAGTGGCTGTCGTTGGAGGCGATGACCTTGACGTTGTATTTTTTTGCGAACTTCAGCAGCACCACGTTGACCTGGTCCTGTTCCTTCAGCCCATGGCGCTGCAGCTCCACGTAATAGTCCTCGCCAAAGCGCTCCAGCCACCATTCGAACTCCTTCTCGGCTTTTTGCTCGCCGTGTTGCATGATCGTCTGGGGTACATACGCCCCCAGGCAGCACGTCGTGGCGATCAATCCTTCCTTGTGTTTATCGATCAGCCCTTTGTCGATCCGCGGATACTTCCCGTACATCCCTTCCATATACCCCGCCGAAGTCAGCTTGATCAGGTTCTGATACCCCGCTTTGTTCTTCGCCAGCAATATCTGATGAAAGCGCTCGTCCTTCTGATCCTTGGTGAACGTCCGCCGCGTCCTGTCTTCGACAACGTAAAACTCGCACCCCACGATCGGCTTGACCTTCAGCGACCCGTCTTCGTTCTTGTGCTTATAGGCTTCGCTCACGAACTCGAACGCCCCGAACATGTTGCCATGGTCCGTGATCGCCAGGGCCGGCATCCCGTCCTTGATCGCCTTCTTGTACAGCGAACCGATGCTGGCCTGGCCGTCCAGGAGGGAATATTGCGTGTGCGTATGGAGGTGGGAATATTTCATGCGTAACGGCAAATTTACCCAAAGTATTTCAACCGGGGGTATAAGGGGTTTTCCACATGTTGGTAATTTTATGAAAACCATATTTTTCAGTACCTTACCATACCTGCCCAAGCATAGCCATTGAAACCAATCTGCCTTTTCCTCTGTTTCCTTCTGTCCAGGGAGTCATCGCACGCCCTTACACTGGCCGTTGCCGTCAACGACGTGACCCAAAACGTATACGGGGAGTTCATGGTTATCTACAACGGAAGCATCACCGCCTCCGCCGTCGGCGGCGTCGCCCCTTATACCTTCACCCTGGTGGGTTCGGGTCCAGCCCAGAACAATGGATATTTTCCCGCTTTGCGCCCCGGCACTTACCAAGTACAGGTAACCGATGCCACGGGTGCATCGGCGACGACCACGGTAACGGTCGGCTCGGTCTACCCGGTCCCTTCGGTGCACCTGGCCAAACCCGTCCTGCCGTCCACCTGCTCGGACAGCGACGGGCGCTTCACCATGATCGCCACCGGCGGGACGCCGCCCTACCAATACAGCATAGACGGGGGGATTACATGGTCCTCGGGCAATACGTTCACCGGCCTTGGTCAAGGGTATTATTCGCAGTGTGTCGTAAGGGATGCGAACGGGATGTACGCGGTGGCGTCCACCGATATTTTTGACGTGGGTAGCCCGGGCGACAGCCTTTACTTCTTCCGTAACGGGTGCCCGTACGGCCTCTATATCGAGTCTTACGCGGGCACCAATTGCGGCTCCAACGGCGAGCAGGAAGTCCGTGCCTACGGCGGCGTGCCGCCGGTCCTGTACGCCGTCGACGATGGCGCGTACCGGCCGGCGCAGAATACTACCTATGACCCCGCCGGCGAATATACTTTTGATTCGCTGTCCGGCGGGTTGCACCGGTATTACGCGAAGGACGCCACCGGCGCCGTGGTCACCGCCACCGCCATAGTATATCAGTACTGCGGCATCCGCGTGGTCTGGGCGGCGGTAAGCGCCTCCTGCGGTGCGAGCGACGGCTCGATGACCTTGCACGCCGTCGGCGGGCTGCCCCCGTACCAATACACCGCGGACGGGATCAACTACCAGGCGGACAGCACTTTCACCGGTCTTGCGGTCGGCGTCTACAGTTTCCTGGTCAGGGACGCGGCGGGGTCGTTCCTGTCGGTCACCGCCGCGGAGACCAACCGTTGCCCCCAGGTAACCGTCATCGCCGCCCCCGATACGTGCGCGGCCGGCAAGGGAACGCTGGCCGCATCGGGGACTTTGGGCACACGGCCTTACCAATTTTCGATCGATGGGGTTCACTTCCAGGCGGACAGCGTGTTTACGGGGCTGCTACCTGGCGCGTATACCCTTACCCTGAAGGACGCGGGCGGCTACATGGCCACGGCCGGAGCCACGGTCAGGAACGACTGTCTGCAACTAACCCTGTCTGTTTCGGCGACCACCTGCGGCCTCAGGAACGGCTCCATTTCGGCGTCCGGTTCGAACGGTACGCCACCCTACCAGTATTCGGTGAATGGCGGCGCGTATACATCCGTCGGTTTCTTCGATACGCTGGCGGCAGGTACGTACGTCATAACGCTCATGGACGGAACCGGGTTGACCGCGATAATGGATACGACGGTCGCAGCCTCCACCGGTCCTGTGTTGAGCTTCTTTGTCTCCCCCGCCACTTGCGCTGGCACCGGGGGCAGCGTCCAGGGGCACGAGACCGGGGGTGTCTTCCCCCTGTATTTTGGCCTCAGTACCGCGCACACGCGCGAGGTGGATGACAGCCTGTTCCTGGATCTGGACACCGGGACATATATACTAAGCCTCGTCGACGGCAACAACTGCCTGGTCCGCGACACCGTTACCGTCACCGCCCCACCCACGCCTGTCGTTGCCCTGGGCGATGACACCACCCTTTGCGTGGGGGATACATTGGTCCTATCCGCGCCGCCCGGGGATACGTATCTCTGGCAAGGCGTACCGGGCGTCGCGCGGGATACGGTCACCGGGACCGCCAGCATCGCGCTATCGGTGACGAATGCCTTTGGCTGCACGGCTTCGGACGCCATTTCCGTGCGTTTCATACAGCCGCCTTTTTTCTCCCTTGGAAACGATACGATCCTGTGCTCCGGCGATAAGGACGTTTTGTCGGCGTCCACCCCCGGCGCGTACCTATGGAGTACCGGCGCCATTACCCGCACGATGACGGTAACGACGCCGGGTTTGTATTGGCTGCAGGTCACTGACGGCGGTTGTAGCCGGCGCGATAGCCTGGTCGTGCAATACCAAATCCGGCCATCGATGTCGTTGGGCAACGATACGACGTTGTGTTCCGGCCAAACGCTCCTGTTGGCCGCGCCCGCCGGATACTCCTGGTATCGCTGGCAGGATGGGTCGGCAAACCTGCAATATATGATTACCGCCCCGGGAACCTATTCGTTGACCGTCGACAACAATGGTTGCGACACCACCGGGTCGCTGACAGTTGCGTACAATAGCCCTCCGGAACTGAGCCTCGGACCGGATACGACGATTTGCGTCAGCGAGCAGCTCACCCTGAACGCCTTTGTCAACGGCGGCCAGTACCGCTGGCAGGACGGATCCACCAGGCCGCAATACGTCGTAAATGCTCCCGGGACCTATACGGTCTCCATCACGAACGGCTGCGGCACCCTCACTGATTCGGTCACCGTGTCGTACGAGGATTGTACCTGCCGGTTCAGCGTCCCTTCCGCGTTCACGCCGAACGGCGACGGGGTGAACGACCTTTTCCGGCCGGCCTACAAATGCCTTTTCACCGACTATGGGATCCGTATCTACAACCGCTGGGGCAACCTCGTTTTTTCCAGCCGCGATGCGGCCCGGGCCTGGGATGGCACCATGGCCGGCCAGCCGCAGCCCACCGGTGTATACGTCTGGCAGATCACCTTCCGGGATACGCTCACAGGCGGCCAGGTGCAGCGCCAAGGTACGGTGCTCCTAACCAGATAATATATTATCTTTACCCCCGAAAAACTTACTAACCCATTCTACGCCAAGCCCTATATAGTTCCAGCCTGGTGGTACTCCTGGCCAGCTGCAGCGCGTCCCGGCACGCGCACACGACCGCGGCAACCCCGGAGCTTCACCGCGTACCCGCGGGCGCGGCCACCAGCGCGACCCGCGTCACCGGGCTCCCCCTTACCAAACCGGGATACAGCTACGTCAACACGATGGGGCTGAACATCGAGTTCATCGACGCCCTCAACTTCAAATACGCCGAACAGCTCGACGTCCCCGTCGAACTGATCACCAACCTCAACCTCTATCACTTTATCGATGACTGGTGGGGCACGCCCTACCACCTCGGAGGCACCACCCGGGAGGGCGTGGACTGCTCCGCCTTTAGCCAGGTCCTCGAAGAGACCATCTTCCACCTCGACATGCCCCGCACCTCCCGGGAGCAGTACGTCGCCTGTCACAAGGTGGCGACGCCGGAGCTCCAGGAAGGCGACCTGGTTTTCTTCGGGACAAAAAAGGGGATCACCCACGTAGGCGTCTATCTCCAGAACAATAAGTTCGTCCATGCTTCCACATCCTTTGGGGTGATGATCTCCGATCTCGGGGAAGAATACTGGGCGCACCGCTTCGTCGGCGGGGGCCGGATGCCCGGTTAATCCACGCGGACCCCGAACCTCTTGCGAACGCCATCCCACAGCTGCCGCGTGTCCGGCGTCAGCCGCGACGCGAGAACGGCCACGCCGTATAAAAGGACAAAGCAAGCGCCGCGGGCGAAGAGCGACACCCAGCCCGACAATCCGGCGCAGGCAAGCGCCGTAGCGTAGTACGCCGCAAAAGCGTAAACGATCGCCAGCAGGCTGCGGAAATTGAACGGCTGCATGCCAAACCGTACCCACAAGAAAATAAACCGGACAACATTATACACTACCAGCGAAATGAGGTCCGCCACGGCCGACCCGGTGATGCCATAAGACTTGATCAAAAAAACATTGAGCGGAATGCGCAGCGCCAGCAGGACGATACCGGTAAAGAAGTCGAACCGCCAGAAAACAGACGTCCCGATGATCTGGCTGTTGACCCCGGTGCCCCCGTCGACGACGCGTGCAACGCCCAGCAGGAACAGCGCGGGTAAAAGTAGCGCGGCCTGGTAGTCTGCCTTTATATTGAACAAGGACCCGGCGGTGGGCGCACAAAGCTGGATAAGGGCGAGCAGCGCTGAAGACAGGATCAGTAAATTTAAGGACGTCCTGTGGTAGATGCGGTCGATCCGGCCGTAGTCCTTGTCCTTCCAGGCCTGGGCCAGGTGGGGGATGGACGCGGCCTGGACGCTTCGCTGGGGCACCTGGATGATGTTGGCGATGTAGAGCAGCAACGCGTAAATACCGGCATAGGAGAGCCCCATGAAACCGGCGATCAGGATGCCGTCGAAGGATTGGGCGACGATGGTGACGATGATACCGGTATAGGTGAGCGAGGCCATGCCCGCCATCTTTTTGCGGAAGCGCCGCGTGACCTTGCTGACGTGGAGGGTGAGGTTGGTGAGCCCCATGCGGGTGAGGTGCCCCCAGAGGATGATCGCCATCGCCAGGAACTGGAACGCATACACCTTGATGAATACGTCATAGCCGATCCAGCCCAACAGGTAGGGGACGATCTCGAGCAACACGAAGATACGGATGCCGCCCTCCCTCAAAAAGGTGGACCAGACCGATTGCCGTGTAGTCCAGGCAAACGTTTCCAGGATGGAAAAGAGCATGAACCCAAAACCGAAGGGGAAGACCCAGCGGTAGTAGACGACGAAGAGGGCCGAGCGTTCGGAGAATTTGCGGACGATCAGCGGCTCGAATATCCACCCGCCGAGACAGACGAGGACAAAGCCCGCCAGGGAAATCAGGAGCGCCCAGGTGAGCAGGTCGTTCTGGCGACGGGTCAGGTGGTCCTTGTAGTAGGGGTAGAATTTATAAACGACGCTGCTGACGCCGATCGAGCCAAACGCATAGATCATCCCTCCCATGTCGGTGAATACCCGGGTCAGGCCGTACTCCGCATCGCTGAACGTGTGCTGCCCGGCGTGGACAAAAAGATAGGTATTCAGGGCCCCGACGAGGAAGCCGAAATACGTGGATATGCTTGACAGGATGGTCTGACGGCGGAGCTGGCCCATAGATACGGCACGAAGATAGGACCTACCCCGCTTTGACCGTCACATAAATATTCGGGTCGACCAGGGACGTCCCCAGCTCAGAGACGGTATAGGGCAGTACCGTACCCGCGGCGGACGCGGTCACTACCTGGCTCTTGCCGCCGGGCAACAGGATGCGTACCGGCATGTCGAAACCATCGACACAGTTGCTCCAGGTAAGGTGCAGCACGGTGGACGAGCCTGAAGGCGCCAGCGTGTAGGTGAGCACGGGTACGCGAACCGTCCGGAGATACTGGTCGAAGGTCTTGGAAAAGTCGATCCCGCTCTTCCCGCTGATGTAGTGCTCGATCTGGGCCGTGGTGACGGTCTGGTGATAGAACGTTTTGTTGAGCCCGCGCAGGAGCTGACGGAAGGCTTCGTCGTTCCCCATGATACAACGGATGGTGTTGATCATATTGCCGCCCTTGTAATACATATCCCCCGAACCCTCCTTGTTGACGCCGTAGGGACCGATGATAGGGCTGTCGTTGCGGATATTCTTCCGGGTGCCCTGGCAATAGGCATCGCCCGCCTCTTTCCCATATTGGCAGTCCACGAAGAGGGTTTCGGAATAGTTGGTAAAGCCTTCGTGTACCCACATATCGGCCACGTCTTTGGTGGTGATGTTGTTCCCGAACCATTCGTGACCGCTTTCGTGGATGATGATGAAGTCCCACTTCAATCCCCAGCCGGTGTGTGACAGGTCGATGCCTTCGTTCGTGCCGTCCTTGTGCGTGATGCGATAGCCGTTCAGATACCGGTTGCCGTATTGCGTGGCGCCCTGGTGCTCCATCCCCAGGTTGTAGCTTTCGACGAGCTTATACCCGTCCTCGTAGAAAGGGTAGGGGCCCATCCAGTATTCAAAACAATGGATCATGGGTTTTACGTTCAGCGCAAAGTGCGCCCTGGCGCGGTCGAGGTTATAGGCCAGGACATAAAAGTTCAGGTCCAACACGCCTTTTTCGCCATGTAAGGTGTCGCTCCAATGCGCGTACTTACCGATGTTGATCGACATGTCATAGTTGTTGATGGGGTTTTTGACCTGCCAATGGTAGGTCTTCTTACCCGGGTCCGCGGGCTCTTCGCCCACCAGCCGGCCGTTGGATACGTCCATCAGGCTGTCGGGGACGGTGACGAACATGTCGCAGCCGTTGTCGGGCTCGTCGTATTGGTGGTCCTTGGTCGGCCACCAGGTGCTGGCGCCGGTGCCCTGGCAGGCGGAGCTGACCCAGGGATTGCCGAGGGAGTCGGTCTTCCAGTCGATGCCGCCGTCCCACGGGGCGTGTATGGCGGCCCGCGGGATGCCGTGGTACCAAATGGTCAGCTTTTGAACCGAGCCAGCAGACTGGGCTTCGGTCAGTTGTATATACCAGGCGTTCCCATCGCGGGTCCATCGGAGGTCACGACCGCCCTGCCGGGCGCTGTCTATGGTCAGGGGCGCCTGGAGGTCGATTTGCATCGTCTTGTAGGGCTTCAGAACTTTATAGGTGATGGTATTGCTGCCTTTGATGGTACGCGCGGCCAGGTCCGGTTCCACGCGGAGGTCGTAGTGGAGCAGGTCCCACCAGGCGCGTTCGGGCGTAATGGTCCCGCGCAGGGTGTCCGCATGGGTGAACGTGGTTTTGGGAACCATGAGCTGGGCGTTGGCATTAAAAGCGCCGATAGCGAAGAGCGCGCCGAGGACAAGAGGTTTTACCATAGTTTTGACTTCTGATGGGTAAGTATAAGCGACTTTGGGTGCCATGCACAAGCTATTTATACCTATGGCTTTTATCGGTGGTTGGATGGCTGAGCTGTGGCCGGCCGCCGGAAACGGCGCGCATGGTTTTCCGGTACAACCAAACCGAAGGCATCGCTACCCTCGACCCCGCCTATGCCCGGAACGAGGCCATCCAGTGGGCGGTGCACCAGTTGTACAATACCCTGGTGGAAACGGACACGGCGCTCCACCTCCAACCGTCGCTCGCGGATAGCTGGACGGTGTCAAAAGACCAGCGGCAATACCTATTCAAGCTAAAACGGGACGTTTATTTCCACGACGACCCTTGTTTCCCGCACGGCCGCGGCCGGCCCCTTCGCGCCGCCGATGTGGTGTATAGTTTCCGGCGCCTGATGGACCCCGCCACCGCCAGCCCCGGCGCGTGGGTCTTCAACGGCCGGATCGACAGCGTGGAAGCCCCCGACGACAGCACCGTCGTCCTGACGCTGACCAAACCCTTCCGCCCGATCCTGGGCATCCTGAGCATGGAATACTGCTCCATCGTGCCCCGCGAGGCCGTGGAGGCTTATGGGACCGATTTCCGGCGTCACCCGGTGGGTACCGGTCCTTTCCGGCTCGAAAACTGGGACGAAGGCCAGGCGCTGATCCTGGTGCGGAACCCGCATTATTTCGAGCGGGATTCCATGGGCAGGGCGTTGCCCTACCTGGACGCGGTGAAGGTCTCCTTTCTCGACAGCAAGGCCACGGAGTTCCTGGAATTCCTTCAGGGCCGGCTCGACATGGTCAACGACATCGACCCGGCGTACAAAGACGAGGTCCTCACCCGGCGGGGGACCCTTAAGCCCGAATGGACCGGCCACATCGCGCTTTCCCGGCACGCGCAGCTCGATATGGAATACCTGGGTATCCTCATGGACACGGCCAGCCCCCTGGTAAAGGCCTCACCCCTCCGGTTGCCGGCGGTCCGGCGGGCGATCAATATGGCCTTTGATCGCCGTAAGATGCTGCTGTACCTCCGGAATTCGATCGGGGTGCCCGCCGAAAGCGGGTTTATCCCTTCCGCGCTCCCTGTCTATGACCCGGCGCGCGTGCCGGGTTACCGCTACGATCCTGAAGGAGCGGCCCGTCTCCTGGCCGATGCGGGTTTTCCGGGGGGTGCCGGTCTGCCGGTTATCCGGCTGGAGACCGTCCCCGCCTATGCCGACCTGGCGTCCTTTATCGCGCGGCAGGAGCAGGAAGCGGGCATCCGTATCCAGGTAGACGTGGTACAAAAAAGCCTGCTGCTGCAAACCACGGCCAAGTCGGAGGCGTTGTTTTTCCGGGGAAGCTGGGTCGCGGACTACCCCGACGCCGAAAACTTCATGAGCGTATTCTATTCAAAGAACCCGGCCCCGCCCAACTACACCCGTTTTCGCAGCGCGGTCTTCGACGCCCTGTACGAACAGGCGCTACGGGAAAACGACTCCGCCGGGCGCAAGCTCCTGTACAACCGGATGGACAGCCTGGTGATGGCGCAGGCCCCGGTGGTGCCGCTCTGGTACGATGAGGCCCTCCGGCTGCTAAGCCCTTCCGTAAAAGGATTGTATGCGAACGGGTTGAATCTCCTGGAACTGAGGCATTGCTATATTTTAACACGTTAATTCCAAAACCGGCCCTAACTTTGCGCCGTCAGTGTAAAGGCGCCCGTTGGGGGGCCGGGACCTGTAAAAGGCGCGCGAGCGTCTCAAATTTTTAAAAAGGCGCGGTACCCCGCGCTCCATCACATGATAGCGATATTGATCTTTTTCTTTGGGCACTGGTTCGTTTCCCTGTTCTTCCATACGTTCTTCCTGCACCGGTACGCCTCCCACCAGATGTATACCACGGGTGGCAAACGCGAAAAGCTGTTTTATTTCCTGACCTGGTTCGCCCAGGGTTCCTCCTACCTGGTCCCCCGCGCGTACGCCGTGATGCACCGGATGCACCACAGCTATAGCGACACCGAAAAAGACCCCCATAGCCCGCATTTCTTCAAGGACGTCTGGCAGATGATGTGGCATACCCGGAACATGTACGACGGCTACCGGACCGGCAAGCTGGAGATCGACCCGCAGTTCACGAAGGATTACCTTCCTGTCTGGGATCGCCTCGACCGCTTCGGCGACCTCATGATCGTGCGCGTCACGTTCATGCTGGCCTATATTGCCTTCTACTGGTTTTTCGCGCCGAACTTCTGGTGGTTCCTGCTGCTGCCGATCCACTTCCTGATGGGCCCCGTTCAGGGCGCGATCGTGAACTGGTGCGGCCATAAATACGGTTATCAGAACTTCCACAACGGCGACCACAGCCGCAACACTTCCCCCTGGGGCATCCTGCTGCTGGGCGAGCTCTTCCAGAACAACCACCACCGCTATGGGACCAACCCCAATTTTGCCAAGAAGTGGTTCGAATTCGACCCGACCTTCGTGGTCATGCGCATGATGCACTGGATGAGGATCATCCGGATAAAACCACAGCTCCAGCCGGTCGCCGGCGGGTTACAGAAGGGCGCGGTCCGGCCGCGCAAGGTACGCGTTGGCTAAAACCTCCCCTCATCCACGTCCTTGATGAAATTGATCACCCCCGGGTAAAAATCCTTTTGGTCATCCCACATCGCCAGGTGACTCCCCTCCGGGCAGTACAGGTAGCGCCCGTGCCGGACCTGGGTGCTCATCCAGCGCATGTGTTCCGGGTCCATGGTGTCGTATTTCGCGCCCACGGTCAGCGTCGGCACCCGGATTTCGTGGAGCCGGGATTTGATGTCCCAGTCCGCCAGCCGGCCGGAAATGCCGAATTCGGAAGGGCCTTGCATCATCGTGTATACCGTGGCATTGACGTGGTTGATGGCGCGGTTCAGGCCGTCCGGCCAGTCTTCCAGGCGGCATATATGCCGGTGATAAAAGTTCGGGATCAGCAGCGCCATATAACGGGGATTGGAAAAGTCGCCCCGGGCCTCGATCCCACGCAAAGTGTCCAACACTTTGGGATCCATGGTTTTAACAAGTACCTGCTGGGCATAGCGACCATAATCGAGGCAACTGGACATCATGTTGCAGATGAGCAGGCCCTTGAGGTGCTGCTGGTACTTGAGCGCGTATTGCATGGCCAGCAGACCGCCCCACGAGTTCCCCAGGAGATAGAAATTGCCCGAATCGAGTCCCAGGGCCTGGCGGACCTGCTCCACTTCCTCCACGAAACGGTCTACCGTCCATAGGGCGCTGTCTTTGGGCTGGTCGCTGTAAAAAGAGCCCAGTTGGTCGTATTCTATCATCTCGAAACCCTCCCCCGGAAAGAAGCTTTCGAAACATTCCATATATTCGTGGGTCATTGCGGGACCGCCGTGGAGCAGGAGGACCTTGATCCGCGGGTTGTTACCGATTCGTTTGGTCCAGACGTGGAAGTCCCCGACGGGTGTGTGGATCGGGATCATCCTGACGCCCGCCGCCTGGACGCCGCTGTCGCGGGGCGCGAAATAAGTGCCCACGGGCGTGTCGGAACCCGTACGTGA
>NZ_DATJIY010000114.1:0-15457 GCF_035492835.1 Dinghuibacter sp. | reverse complement strand
TGCGGCTTCTTCGTTCAGCTCGCGCAGGACGTCCTTGGCGGGGACGGTTTTGAAGCCATCATCGTCTCCGACTACTAAGTTGCCTCCGAGCGCGGCTTCCCGCTCAATTAGCTTCCTGACGGCCTTGTGGATACCGACATTTATTTTTTCCGCAAGCTGAATAATATCGTCTCTTTTATTTGTCGTCATGTTTGCTTTGTAGCAATATTGTATTGTAAATATCGCGATTTACTATCATCCCGGCAACATCTTTGCCGCCAACGGCCACGATTTTAGAGTCCTTAGTCCGATTGTCAAAAATGGCCCAGTCGTCGCATGAACCCATATAAAGCCGGCATAAATTGGTAATTCCACGATAAAAACGGCGTCCCACAATGTCATCAGGTATGTGATGTCCCCCTTTCCGAACCCGATCCATGACCCGGCGTCTTGCAAACTCGGGAGAACTCAACCAAAAGTATAGCAAGGTTACCCAGTACCCTTTCTGCTGAGCCGTACGGATTAATTGTACATAACTGCGGGTCGCGAGCGTCGTTTCGAATGCAAAATCCGACCCGGCGGCGATGAGGCGGTCGATGCGTTCGAGCATCAGGCGGCCGGCTTTGAGCGCCATGGAGTCGGGGTCAAGCGGGGAGAGGCCGGCGGCTATGGCATCGGCGTTGACGAACTCGCGGCAATCGAGGATTTCGGGGAGGATGGTGAGGCTCGCCGTCGTTTTGCCGGCGCCGTTGGGGCCGGCGATGATGTAGCAGTGAGGCATTGTCATGTGAAGGTACTAATTGGGGGCGATTGGCTCGGGAATTGGTATATTTAGGATCGCATGGCAGCCATCACGAAAGACTATAGTACGATCAGCCCGTCGGCGAAGACGCTCTTATGGATGAAGGCGTTGACGGATATTCCGTTTGCGCGGGAGGCGGCGGGACTGGTGTTTGGGGACACGAATTTGCCGGGGGAGGAGGATGAGCGGGTAACCGTGAATTTCCTGAAGCGGCTGATGCACTTCGACGTGCGGTATTGGTCGATCGACGCGGCGCTGGAGATGATCGGGTTGTCAAACGTGCTGGAGATGTCGTCGGGGTTTTCATTCCGGGGGCTGGACCATGTACGGTATCTGGATAAGTTTTATATAGATACGGACCTGCCGGAGGTGATCGAGGCGAAGGGCGCCTTGCTGCAGCCGCTGATGCGGACGTTGCCGGAGGCGCCGGTGGGGCAGCTGCTCATGAAGCCGCTGAACGTGCTCGACGAGGAGGCTTTCCGGGCGCTCGTGCGGCGGTTTCCGCCGGGGCCGCTGGCGATCGTGAACGAGGGATTGCTGGTGTACCTGGACGAGCCGGAGAAAAAGCGGTTGTGCGCGATCGTAAGGGAGTTGTTACGCGAACGCGGCGGGTACTGGATTACGGCGGATATATACATCCGTAAATACGAAAACGAGGTTGCCGCGATGTCGGAAGTGACGCCGGAGATTTCCAAGTTCCTGTCGGATCACCGGGTCAACGAAAATAAATTCGAGAGCTTTGAGCAGGCGGAGGCCTTTTTCCGGAGCTGCGGGCTGAGATTGGCCTACAAGGCGGGGCCGGACGTGGACCGGTTGCGCAGCCGCACACTCCTGAAGCGCAAGGGCGCAGAAGTGCCGTCGGTGCCGCTGGTGCAGCGGTATCGCATCCGCGAGACGTGGATTTTGGAGCCGCGATAAAGGAGGCCCGGGCCGCGGCCTAGTAGTATCCGAGGATCTTCAACATGCTTTGAGCCGACTGCTCCTTGGCGTAGACCCAATCCACGAGTTTCCCGCTTTTGTCATAACCCACGATGATGTGCTTGGGCGACGGGATCAGGCAGTGCTTGATGCCGCCATAGCCGCTGATCTGGTCCTGGTAGGCGCCGGTGTGGAAAAAACCCACGTACAGGGGCTCCTTGTCACCGTTGACCTTCGGGAGGAACACCTCGTTGATGTGCTCCTCGGAGTCGTAGTAATCGTGGCTGTCGCAGGTGATGCCTCCCAGCACCACGCGTTGGTATTCGTTCTTCCACTTGTTGATGGGGAGCATCAGGAATTTTTCACCGATGCCCCAGGTATCGGGGAGGGTGGTGATGAAGCTGGAGTCGATCATGTACCAGATCTCGCGGTCGTTCTGGGTCTTTTCGCCGATGACGCTGTAGATGTGGGCCATGCTTTCGCCGACGGTAAAGCTGCCGAATTCGGTGAAAATGTTCGGTACGGGGACCTTCGCCCTTTTACACGCCTTTTTTATCGTGGAGACGATCTCGTTAATCATGAACTGGTAGTCGTATTCGAAGGCCAGGGAGTGCTTGATCGGGAAGCCGCCGCCAATGTTGATGGAGTCGAGCTCGGGGCAGATCTTTTTGAGCTGGCAGTAGAGGTTGGCGATCTTATTGAGCTCCGACCAGTAATAGATGTCGTCCTTGATCCCCTTGTTGAGGAAGATGTGGAGCATCTTCAGCTGGAACTTGTCCTCGTAGCCTTCGATCTTGTCCACGTAGAATTCGAGGATGTCGCGGGCCCGTATCCCCAGCCGCGAGGTATAAAACGGGAAGGACGGCTCTTCTTCCGCGGCCACACGGATGCCCAGCTTGAAGGGGGCCTTGACAGAGCGTTTGTACATTTCCAGCTCCTCTTTGTTGTCGAGGATGGGAATTACGTTCTTGAAACCGCTGTTGATCAGCTTGGCGATGCGCGAGGTATAGGCCCTTTGCTTAAAGCCGTTACAAATAATAAAGATGTCTTTGTTAATCTTGCGCCGTTCGTATAGCCGGTTGATGATCTCAATATCGTAGGCGTAGGAGGTCTCCAGGTGGATGTCGTGCTTGAGGGCTTCTTCCACGACAAACGAGAAGTGGGAGCTCTTCGTACAATAGCAGTAGTGGTACTTGCCCTCGTATTTGTGGCGCCTGAAGGCGTTCTCGAACCATTTCTTGGCTTTCCCGATCTGTTGCCCGATCTTGGGAAGGTAGGTCACCTTTAACGGTGTGCCGTATTTATCAATCAATGCTTTCAGATCGACGTCATTGTACTGGAGGTAGTCATCCGAAATCTTAAAGTCTTCCTGGGGGAAGTTGAACGTTTGATGCACCAGGTCGGTGTATGTGTTGTTCATTGACTGTTGCGCGCTTTTGGGGCTTGGGTTAGAAAAATTTGGAACAAAAGTAGAATTTTTCGGGGTTCCAGCGCGCGGTGCGTGTTTTTTTTCGCGGAGGAGACGTTCCCGGGGGCAAAAAAAACGGCCGCCCGCGAGGGCAGCCGCTATATCTTTTTCCCGGCACGTCTATTTTACGGAATCCACCAGGCTTTTGAAGGAGGCGGGCTCGTTCATGGCCAGGTCGGCAAGGACCTTACGGTCGAGGGTAATGCCCTTTTTGCTGAGCCTGTTGATGAACACGGAGTAGCTCATACCCTGCTCGCGGACGGCGGCGTTGATACGGGCGATCCAGAGGGCGCGGTACTCGCGCTTTTTCAGCTTACGGCCGACGTAGCGGTATTGCAGGCCCTTTTCCAGGACGTTTTTGGCTACGGTATAGACGTTTTTGCGCTTGCCGTAGAAGCCCTTGGCTTGCTTGAGAATCTTTTTCCTTCTGGCCCTGGATGCTACTGCATTGACGGAGCGTGGCATATCAAATAAGTTTTAAAAGTCGTTTTTTAATAAATTTCTATCGCAACGCTTATGGGGCGCTGACAAGGAGTGGCTACCGCAGGCGCAACAGGCGCTTTACGAACGGCAGGTTGGCCTTGTTTACGAGCGCGCCCTTACGCAGGGAACGCTTGCGCTTCTTGGACTTCTTCGTAAGCAGGTGGCTCTTGAAGGCCTTTGCGAAGGCTATCTCGCCGGAACCCGTGATCTTGAACGTCTTCTTTGCACGGGAGTGTGTCTTTACCTTGGGCATTGTACTAAAGCGTTTAACGGTGATTGGCTCGCCTTTCCTAAGGGCTTACCGGTGAGATGAATTGTTAACGTTTCGGGCATCAAACAATTGGAATCTCGTAGAAATTCGGTCGGCAAAGGTATGCAATGGGGGCGAAATTCCCAATTCTTTTTCAAGTTTTTGCGCCGGGGCGGGGGCGTTTTTTTAACTTGCGGGGCAAATGACCGAATATAAACGATTGGTGATCAAAATCGGGTCCAATGTGCTGACGGGGCCCGACGGGCTGCCGGATACCAGACGGATGGAACGGCTGGTGGACGATATTGCGGCGCTGAAAAAAGAGGGGCGGGAAGTCGTCGTGGTTTCGTCGGGAGCCGTTGCGTCGGGACGGGCGCTGGTCAGGGTCCCGGAGCGGGCGGACGAGGTGTCGGCCCGGCAGCTCCTGGCGGCGGTGGGGCAGGTCCAGCTGATCCGCCGGTACGCCGACCTTTTCCGGGAGCGGGAGCTGGTTTGTGCCCAGGTGCTGGTAACCAAGGAGGATTTCCGGGATAAAACGCACTATAAGAACATGTTGAGCTGCCTGTCCATCCTTTTGGCGGAGCAGATCATACCGGTCGTCAATGAGAACGACGTGATCTCGGTTTCAGAGCTGATGTTCACCGACAACGACGAGCTGGCGGGGTTGCTGGCGTCGATGATCGGGGCGGACGCGCTGGTGATCCTGACCAACGTGGATGGATTATACACCGGCGATCCGCGGGACCCGGCGTCGACGCTGATCGCGGAGGTCCCCCCTACCCAGGCGGACCTGTCCGGGTACATCAGCACCCAGAAGTCCAACTTCGGCCGGGGCGGGATGCTGACCAAGTCGTCCATGGCCCGGAAAACGGCCCGTCTCGGGATCAGCGTACACGTGGCCAATGGCAAAAAGGACGGCGCTTTGCCGGGGGTGCTGGCCGGGACCGTTCCGCACACCCACTTCCTGCCGCTCCGCCGGTCGTCGGGTCAGAAGCGCTGGATCGCTCACGCCGGACTGTCTGTCAAGGGCCAGGTCGAGATCAACGAAGGCGCCCGCGCGGCGCTCCTGGGGTCGAAGGCTTCCAGCCTGCTGCCGGTGGGGATCGTACGGATCCACGGGGAGTTCGGCCGCAACGATGTCATCGAGATCGTCGATGCGTCCGGCCGGGTCATAGGGATCGGTCTGGCGCGGTATGGGTCGGAGACGGCAAGGGGGGTGATGGGGAAGCGTGACCAGCAGGCGCTGGTGCATTACGACTATCTTTATATTCAGCAATAAGGTTTCGATGGAACAAGAGAGGGATTCAGCCGGGAGTGGCGAGGAGCGAGTGACTGGCGGCCGCGCCGAAGGCGCGGCGGCAGCGTTTGAGCGCGCGCGGAACGCGACCATGGAATTGCATGCCGTGGATGCGCAGGAGGTGGACGAGGTCCTGAAGGCCGCGGCCGCGGCGCTGGTCGCGGCGACCCCGGTGTTGCTGGAGGCCAATGGGCGGGATCTGGCGCGGATGGACAAGGAAGATCCTAAGTATGACCGGCTCCAACTAACGGAGGGGCGTATCCGCGGGATCGCAGCGGATATGGAAAAGGTGGCTACCCTACCCTCCCCGCTCGGGAGGCAGCTGGAGGAAAAGACGTTGAACAACGGGCTTACCATAAGCCGCGTGGCGGTGCCGCTGGGGGTGGTGGGGATGATCTATGAGGCGCGGCCGAACGTCACGGCGGATGCTTTTTCGCTTTGTTTCAAAACGGGGAACGTGGCGGTTCTAAAGGGCGGCAGCGACGCGGATGCATCGAACCGTGCGGTGGTCTCGGTTATCCACGGCGTGCTCGGGCGGTTCGGGATTTCTTCCGACGTGGTACAATTGTTACCGGCGGACCGCTCGTCGACGACGGCGCTGTTGCAGGCGGTGGGCTGGGTGGATGTGGTGATACCGCGCGGGAGCCAGCAATTGATCAATTATGTGCGCGACAATGCGCGGGTACCGGTTATAGAGACGGGGGCGGGCGTGGTGCACACTTACGTGGATTTGACCGCGGATGTCTCCAAGGCGGCGGCGGTCGTGCTAAACGCAAAGACGCGGCGGGTGAGCGTGTGCAACGCGCTCGATTGTCTGCTCGTGCATTCGGGTTTGCTGGGCGTGCTGCCGGAGCTGGTGGCGCCGCTGGACACGGCGGGCGTCGAGCTGCGGGTCGACCCGCGGGCGCTGGAGGCGCTGAGCGGGCGGTATCCGGAGCGGTTGCTGAAGCCGGCGGTGGACGCGGACTTCGGAACGGAGTTCCTGTCGATGACGATGGCGGTGAAGGTGGTGGACAGCCTCGGGGAGGCATTGAAGCACATCCGGAAGTATAGCTCGGGGCATAGCGAAGCGATCCTTACGGAGGATGCGGCCCACGCGGAGCGGTTTGTGCATGCGGTCGACGCGGCGGCGGTGTACGTGAATACGTCGACGGCATTCACCGATGGGGCGGAGTTCGGGCTGGGCGCCGAGATCGGGATCAGTACGCAGAAGCTGCACGCGCGCGGACCCATGGGGCTGGACGCGCTGACGAGCTATAAGTGGATCGTACGCGGCGACGGCCATACAAGGCCTGTTTAGGCTCTAATGACGCAGCGGGCGCGGCGCGATGGCGGCGAGGGTTACCGTTATAATATCTCCCAGCGTTTGCTCGTCGTCGCCGGACCGGGACGCTACACGGACGCCGGAAGAGCTGGTGCGTAAAAAACGGGCGATCGCCCGGGGGGGAAGCTCGTTATTGATTTGACCGGTGCGTTGTCCTCTTTCGACAGCTTTAAGAAATACCCTTTCCACCTCGACCTGGTTCTCCTTTACAATCGATGCGATTTCGGGGTCGTGCGTGGCCAGCTCCATGGCGCTGTTCACCATGAAACAACCCTTCAGCGCACAGGAATCCGGGTTACCCGGGAGGTTGGACCGGAGAATTTGCTGGAACGCTTTCCATACATCGGGGGCTGAATCCAATCGGCTTGATAAGGCGTCGAGACCCTCGCGCTCGTATTTCTTCAACGCCTCGATGAACAGGGTGCGCTTGTCGCCAAAGGTCTCATAAATGCTCGACCTGCTGAGGCCAAGCTCTTCAACGATGTCCTGCATCGAGCAGCCGTTATAGCCCTTGTCCCAAAAAAGGTCGATCGCCTTTTTCAGCACCTCGTCTGTATCGAATTCCTTTGACCGTGGCATAGCAAAATACCTTTACAGGTTTGTCCTGTAAAGGTATTCAATAAATAGACAACAGCTTACCGGCTACAGGACGGCATTTACGATGATCCCCCCGTCGATGACATAGTCGGAGCCTGTAATGAATGCCGCTTCGTCACTTGCCAGGAAGGTAACCAGCTTGGCCACCTCCGATGAGATGCCAAAGCGTTTGAGGGGAACCTGCTCTCGCATGGCGCCGGCGAATTGCTCGATGGCGGATGCGTCCAGGCCCGTCTTTCCCATTATCGGCGTATCGATGGGGCCGGGGCTCACCGAATTCACCCGGATCTTCCGGGGAGCGAGCTCGATGGAAGCGACTTTTGCCAGTGAGTTCAAAGCCGCCTTGCTTCCCCCGTAGACGGAAGAATTGGCCATGCCGCTGGTGGCGCTGATAGAGGACAACAGGATGACGGAAGCACCGTCCTCGAGCAGGGGCAGGAATTTACTCAGCGTAAAATAGGCGCCCTTGTAATTCACGTTCATTATCTGGTCGAACTGCTGCTCCGTTGCGTATTCGATGGGGAAGAACTGGCCGATGCCTGCATTGATGAACAGGACGTCCACCTTGTTGTATAACGCCTTGACTTTTTCCACCAGCGCGTCGATTTGCTGCAGGTCGGCGGTATCGGCGAGCACGCCCGTGGCGCCGTCGCCCAGCTCCCGGACGGCTTCGTCGATGGCGGCCTTCCTGCGCCCGGTGATGACGACCTTCGCTCCCTGTGCGAGGAACTCCCTGGCGGTCGCAAGACCGATGCCGCTGTTGCCCCCGGTTATAACAGCGACTTTGTCTTTCAATTTGGTCATGTTTTTCTTTTTGTTTTTGAAAAGGAAGTCGGGTGGCCACCCATACTGGAACGTTCGTTCCGCAAAGGTAAGCATTCGGGAACGATCATTCCAAATAAATTTGTTTCCAAATACGGAAAAACAAAAGCCCCGCGGCGGGGCCGGGGGCTTGGAGTGATATGGTTTTGCGGAGCGTATTACGCGCCCTCTTTCTTCTTTTTTGCGCTGGCGGGCTTGGGGGCGAACATGACGAGCATGCGCTTGCCCTCCATCTTGGGCATGCCCTCCAGGACGCCGTGCTCCGAGAGGCGTTCGGCGAACTTGAGCAGGATGAGCTCGCCCCGTTCCTTAAACATGATGGCGCGTCCCTTGAACTGGACGTACGACTTGACCTTGTTGCCTTCTTCGAGGAATTTCAAGGCGTGCTTGACCTTGAATTCAAAGTCGTGGTCGTCGGTATTGGGCGTGAAGCGGACTTCCTTTACCTCGGAGGCCTTGCTTTTGGCCTTCATTTCCTTTTCCTTCCGCTTCTTCTCGTAAAGGAACTTGTTATAGTCGATGATCTTGCAAACAGGGGGATCGGCTGTCGGAGAGATTTCCACCAGGTCGAGACCTTGCTCGAAAGCCATTCTCCTGGCCTGATCCGTAGGATAGATACCTACTTGTACATTGTCTCCCACAAGCCTGACTTGGGGGACCCTGATGCGGTCGTTGATGCGATGTTCCGGTTCCACTTGTCTCCTGACAAACGGACCATTGAATCTTCCTCTGTGCGGTAATGCCATTAAACGAAAAACAGTTTTTTAAAAATTCTAACTTTGCTCAAATCTACTTTAATTTTCCGAAACTCGGAGTCTTGCTTCTTCCACCACGGAATGAACGAAGGTATCCAGGGGCTGGCTGCCCAGGTCGCCCTTGCCCTGCCGGCGGATCGAAACGGCCCCGGCGGCTTCCTCTTTTTCCCCCAGGACAACCATGTAGGGTATCTTCAGGAGCTCTGTGTCACGGATCTTCTTCCCGATCTTTTCGCTCCGGTCGTCGACCTCGGCGCGGACGCCGGCTTCCAGGAAAGCGGCTTCCACTTTTCGGGCGTAATCCAGGAACTTATCGCTGATCGGCAGCACTTTAACCTGGATGGGGGCCAGCCAGACGGGGAACTTCCCGGCGTAGTGCTCCAGCAGGAAGCCGATAAACCGCTCGTGTGTCCCCAGGGGCGCCCGGTGGATGATGAGCGGGGTTTCGGTCCGGTTGTCGCGGGTCGTGTATTCCAGGCCAAAACGCGGTCCCTGGGCGAAATCGACCTGATTGGTGGCCAGGGTGAACTCCCGCCCGATCGTAGACCATATCTGGACGTCGATCTTGGGGCCATAAAAGGCGGCTTCGTCCGGGACTTCCACGAAGGGGGTGCCGCTATCCAGGAGGGCCTGCCGCACCATGGCTTCGGTTTCGAGCCATAGCTCGGGGGAATTGATGTATTTCTGGCCGAGCTTGGCGGGGTCGTGGAGCGACAGCCGCATCACATATTTGTCGATACCGAAGAGCTTGAAGTACTTCAGGTACATCTGGTTGACCGCCTTGAACTCGTCGGCGAACTGCTCCCGGGAGCAGTAGATGTGGGCGTCGTTCATGTGGAGACAGCGCACGCGCATCAGGCCGAACAGCTCCCCGCTTTGTTCATAGCGGTAGCAGGTGCCGTACTCCGCCAGCCGCAGCGGCAGGTCCTTATAGCTCTTGGGCTCCGCCGCGAATATCTTGTGGTGATGCGGGCAGTTCATCGACTTGAGATAATAGGTAACCCCATCCATCTCCATCGGGGGGAACATGCTGTCCTTGTAGTAAGGCAGGTGGCCGCTGGTCAGGTACAGGTTTTCCTTGGCGATGTGGGGGGTCACGACGCGTTTGTAGCCGCCTTTGAGCTCGGTTTCCTTCGCCAGCTTCTCCAGTTCCTCGATGATGACGGTGCCGTTGGGCATCCAGAGCACCAGGCCGGGGCCGATGTCGTCGTCGAAGGTGAATATGCTGAGCTCCTTGCCGAGCTTGCGGTGGTCGCGTTTCTTTTGCTCCTCCAGCAGGGCCAGGTATTCGTCGAGGTCCTTTTGCTGGGGGAAGGTGACGCCGTAGACGCGGGTCAGCTGTTTGTTCTTCTCGTTGCCCTTCCAATAGGCGCCGGCGATGCTGGTCAGCTTGATCGCCTTGATGGGCCCGGTGGCGGGGATGTGCGGCCCCCGGCAGAGGTCGGTAAAGGCGCCCTGGGAATAAAAGGTGATGGAGCCGTCGTTCAATCCCGCCAGGAGATCGAGCTTGTATTCGTCGCCCTTGTCGCTGAAATATTTGACGGCGTCGGCCTTGGTTATCTCCTCGCGTTTGTAGGCGTTGTTTTGCCTGGCAAGCTCCGCCATCTTGACCTCCAGCTTGTGGAGGTCCTCTTCGGTAAGCTTACGGTCGCCCAGGTCCATGTCGTAATAGAAACCGTTGTCCACGGGTGGACCCACCCAGAACTTGGCGCCCGGGTAAAGGGACTCCACGGCTTCCGCCAGGAGGTGGGCCGAACTGTGCCAGAAGGTGGACTTGCCGTCCTGGTCGTCCCAGGTGAGCAGCTTGATCGTGGCGTCCTCGGGGATGGGGCGGGTGGCGTCCCATACCTGTCCATTGACGTTCGCGGCCAACACCTTTTTGGCGAGTCCTTCCGAGATCGATTTGGCTATTTCCAGTGCCGTTACTCCGTTTTCATACGGACGGACTTTGCCGTCCGGAAATGTTATTTGAATCATACGAGTCTGCAAAATTAACGAATTATAATGAGCGAAGTTGGCGCCAAAGCGGTAATTTTCGTTGGGGCGCGCTTTGGCGTCAATGCATATGAGGTTCGTTTTTTGTTCCCTTGCTTTGTTATGGATGTGCGCCGCCAGGGCGCAGCGTTTCGAGGGTCAGTGGAAAGGGACGTTCAGCGCCTTTCATTCTCCGGAGACCAGCGAATATGTGCTGGAGATCGAGGAGACCTCACCCGGCGTCATTTCCGGATATTCCTATACCTACTTTTACGAGCGCGATCAACGCTGGTTTACGATCTGCACGATCACCGGGTCCATCGACCGTTCTACGAAAACCGTTACGGTCACGGAGACGGCCCGGATCAAGGGGCATACGCCACCCGACGAAAGCGACTGTCTCCAGACGCACGTGCTCCAGTATTTCAAAGGACCCGACGGCGAAAGCCTGGAGGGGAAGTGGAAACCGGCGCCGGGATACGACATCCGCGGGTGCGGGTTTGGGAGTACGGTGCTGGTCCGGCGGGTGCTGGCTTCGCTGAAAACGCCGAAGGCGCCGGATACCCGGGAGCCGGGGAGGCACCTGCCGGAGGGAGGGGCGCCGGATACGGCGACGGCGACGCCGCCGGGAGCGAAACCGCCGGGCGCGGCCGCGAAGAAGCCCGCGGCAACGAAGCCCCCGGTGACCGCGGCGCACCCGAAGCCGGGGAATACGCCCCCGGGAGTGCCGGCCGGGAAGAAGCCCGCGACGGCCGGCCCGGCCGCGAAGCCTCCGGCAAAACCGCATCCTTCGGCGAAGCCGCCCGTCGCTACACCGCCCGTCGTCAAGGCGCCCGCGGCGAAGCCCCACACCTTGAAGGCCGACACGACCGCCCTGAAAATCCAGCCCGGCGGCGACCACCTCAGCGCGCCGCCTGCCGTGGCGGCGGTCCCCATCACCCCTCCCCCCCCCAACGTGCGCCGGCGGACGGAAAACATCATCCAGACGATCGACCTGACATCCCCGGAGATCAACATCGAGCTCTACGACGACGGGATCATCGACCACGATACGGTGACGGTATACTTCAACGGGAAGGCGGTAGTCAATAGGCAAATGCTAAAGAAACAGCCCATCAAGGTCACGCTCACCGCCCTGCCCGACCGGGACAACGACCTCATTCTGTACGCGGATAACCTGGGGGATATACCGCCGAATACGGCGCTCATGATCGTCCACGCCGGGGGCGAGCAGTATGACGTCAGGGTGGAGTCGGATTTCGATAAGAACGGGGCGATACGGTTCCGGTTGAAGGCTAAAGAAAAGTAACTCCTAATTACTCCTAAAATTTCCGAAAATTAGGAGAATCAAGAGCGGACCTGGATGACCTACCCTTTTCCGTCGATGCCGGGTTCAACCCCACTCGCGGGATAGACGATTTATCGAGCAAGATCATGCGGAACCTGCCGTTCGCGCGGCGCGGGTATATATGCCGGATGTCAGTCAGCTGACGATGATGGAGCAACGGTGTCTGAACCAGAAGCCGAACGACCTGATAAGCCCTTGAGCCGCCTGGGGGCTGGCTGGAGCGCTCAGGTCGGCGCTATTTGAAGAGCCGCGCTTTCATCTCCGCGTCATGGCCGTACACGTCTTTACGGTAATTGACCGTACCCGTGGCGTCGACCCAGGCCGTGAGGTAGACAATGTATACTGGAATCGGCTTGGGAAGGGTTACCCATAACTCGGTGGTGCGGTGCATGGCTTTTTTGATTTTGTCCGGGGTCCAGCCGGGGACGCCGTCGAGCAGGAAGTCAGCCATTTTTTCGGCGTTGGCCAGGCGGATGCAGCCGTGGCTGAAGGCGCGGTCGCTTTCGCTAAAAAGGCTTTTGGCGGGCGTGTCGTGGAAATAGATGTTGTAATCGTTGGGAAAAAGAAATTTGACGAGGCCAAGGGAATTTTGGGGTCCGGGCTTTTGACGGATGTCGGGGAGACCGCCCGTATAACCCGTTATCTCCATGCGGTTGCGCCCCAGGTAGCCGGGGCTGCGTTTCATGGCGGGGAGTATCTCCCGGCGCACGATGCTCGGCGGGACGTTCCAATAGGGGCTGAAGACGACATACTTCAATTGGTCATTGAAGATCACAGTGCGGTGGGCGGCCTGGCCGACGACGATGGGCATGTTGAGGGTGTCCGCGCCGCGGTAGACATGTATCCTGAATTCCGGGATGTTGGCGACGATCTTGTCCTGGCCGGGCATCGGGGGGAGCCAGCGCATGCGCTCGAGGTTGATCAGGACCTGGGCGATCCGGTTTTCGATGGGGACGTTTAGCTCCATGAGCAACGCATGGTCGATGACGCCGTTCTGTTTCAAGCCATAAGAAAGTTGTGCTCGCCGGACGGCGGAATCCAGGGCCGCGTCGAACCGGGCGGAGGAGTCCGGCAGGAAAAGGCGGCGTCTGATCGGGGCGAGTATCGCCGCGGTATCCCCTCGCTTGAACTTCCGTTTGGCATCGAGCTGTATTGCGGGCCAGCCGCCATTTGCGGCCTCGCTATCGAGGTGCGCCAGGGCTGCGTATAATTTGCGGTAACCGGGGATCATGGGCTCCCAGGCGGGCATGCGGGCGTCGCGGCTCGTAGTACTGGCGCTGTTGCCCGGTGAGCCGGTGCCGCTGTCCGCCAGCAGCGAGTCCAGCAGCGCCAAGGGGTCGAGCTTTTTCGGCGGGATATACCACATCAGGTCCTTTGGGTTCAGGCGGCCGGCGTAGGCGACCTGCGCATACAGCAGGAACTGGCGGGTGAGCATCAGCTCCGTTTTGGCGCGGGAGGCCGGCAACGTGTCGTCGAGCCGGTGGGCCAGCGTGGTGTCAAAAAGGGCGCTGTCCCGGGTGAGGTGGACAAAGCCTTTTAACATTCCCAGAAACGATATGCCGGACTCGTCGAGTCCCTTTTGGGTGAACCAGGCGTATTGGTAGTTGCGGGCGTTGTAGAAGCTTCGCATGGCGGCGGCGGTGGCGGTGTCGAGGCTGCCGGTGGCGATGTATTGCTCCATGGCCGTGCTGTCCAGGAAAAGGTCGGAGACGGCTTTTTCGCGGGTGATGCTCTGGTCGCGGGGGACGGTGGCTGGCGCGCTGGCGCTACCGGTATCACAGGCGGGTGCACAGGCGCACAGGAGCAGGCAAAGGAAGGCGGCGTTTTTCATGTACCCCAAGATACGCAAAAGCGCGTCGCGCGTCGACGCAGGCGCCGCATGGCGCGGAGGTGACGCGGGGGGTGCGACGCGCGGTGCGGGGGCGATGCGCGGTGCGGGCGGATTTGGGTGAACGCGGCGTTTGCGGTATTTTCACTGCAAAAACCATGGCCAGTCATTGGCTTTTGGAACACTGGAGCCTGCTCGAGGCGCTCTTCCTGGTCCTGCTGTATATCCTTTCCGTGTTCGCGGGCATCAAGGTGATCACGCAGACCACACAACCCGCCAAGGCGCTGGGTTACCTGATGTTGTTGTTCTTTCTACCGGGCATAGGACTGGTCATCTATTCGATCATCGGCGAAAACCGGCGTGTCAATAAGATCTACGACCGGAAGCTGTGGCGGGATATACGCCGGTACGAGCAGGTGCGGGAGCGTATACGGCAGCGTTCGCTGCACAACCTCTCGGAGCATGAGGCGGTACTGGAGCCCTTCGCGGATGTGATTCACCTGCTGTTGAAGGACACCCTGTCGCCGCTCACGCTACACAACGAGGTGACCCTGCTCCACAACGGGGAAGAGAAATTCCCGGCCGTGATCAAAGCGCTCCGCGCCGCCAAGCACCACATCCACATGGAGTACTACATTTTCGAGAACGGCGTCATCGGGGACGAGATCAAAGCGATCCTGATGGAGAAGGCGCGCTCGGGCGTGGAGGTGCGGTTTGTCTATGACGACTTCGGGAGCAAGGATATCAAACGGGCGTGGTTGCGGGAATTGCGTTCTGCGGGCGTGCAGGCGTTTCCGTTTTATCGCGTGCGGTTCTTTGCCAACCGGCTCAATTACCGGAACCACCGGAAGATCATCGTCGTGGATGGGCGCGTCGGCTTTGTGGGGGGGATCAATATTTCGGATCGGTACGCCAATGACGTGGCGACAAGGCGGCGGTGGCGCGGCGGGGGTATCGGCAGCGGCGCCCTCGGGAGCGTGGCGAACGAGGGCAGCGGCAGCGGTCCTGCTCTTGGCGCCGGCAGCGGCTCCGGCGGCAGCGCGCGTCAAAAGGTCTATTGGCGCGATACGCACCTGATGGTACGGGGGAGCTCGGTCTATTCCCTGCAATATCTTTTCTTATCCGACTGGTCGTTTGCGAGCGGCCAGGACATCGCCTTTGACGAGGCGTTTTTCCCGCGGCAGCACGTGCAGGCTCAGACGATGGTCCAGATGGCGTCGAGCGGTCCGGACTCGATCAACCCGACGATCATGATGGCGACGAACGCGATCATCCACGACGCGCGCTCCTACGTGTATATCACTACCCCCTACTTCATCCCCAACGAATCCGTCTTTGACGCCATCCGTACGGCGGCGCTGGGCGGCCAGGACGTCCGGATGCTGGTGCCGCTTCACTCGGATTCGTGGCTGGTGAATAAAGCCGCCTCCGCGTATTACGAGGATTTGCTCAATTGTGGCGTCAGGATATACCGATATAACCGGGGGTTTGTCCACGCCAAAACGATCGTGGTGGACGACGCGCTGGCGATGGTGGGCTCCGCCAACATGGACAACCGCAGCTTCGAGTTAAATTTCGAGACAAACGCCATCGTCTACGACCGCGCGGTAGC
>NZ_DATJIY010000113.1:0-9839 GCF_035492835.1 Dinghuibacter sp. | reverse complement strand
TGCCCCTGGCGGAAAACCGTCAGCTCCTGGGGGATGCCTACCGTTTCGAAGGTGAGGTAGCGGTGCAGGTCGTCGGTGGAGGCGACGGGCTTGTCGTTGAAGGCGACGATGATGTCGCCGGTGCGGAGGGCGCTGTTGCGGACGCCGGCGTCGGCGACGAGCTCGTAGACGTAGACGCCGGTGTGGCGGGCGAGCTTGCCGACGGCAACCATGCGCTCGGTGAGGTTGACGAGCTGGCCGGCGATGCCCAGCTGGGCGCGGCGGACGCGGCCGTCGATGATCAGCTTGCCCGCGATATAGGAAGACAGGTTGGAGGATACCGCAAAACAGAGTCCTTGCGCGGAGGGTATGGTCGCCGTATTGACGCCGATGACCTGGCCGTGGGTGTCGAGCAACGGGCCGCCGGAATTACCCGGGTTGAGGGCGGCGTCGGTTTGGAGGACGTCGTCGATCAGCCGGCCGTTTTTGGCGCGGAGGGTGCGACCCAACGCGGAGACGATCCCTGAAGTAACTGTGTACTGGAGGCCGAGCGGGTTCCCGACGGCGATGGCGATCTGGCCGACCTGGAGACGGTCGGAGTCCGCAAAGGTGAGCGTGCCCAGGTTGTTGCCATAGACCTTGATGACGGCGATGTCGGTGGACGGGTCGGAGCCCTTGAGGTCGGCCTGGAGGATCTGGCCGCTGGCCAGCGTGACCTGGATCTTTTCGGCGCCGTCGATGACGTGATGGTTGGTCACGATAAAACCGTCGGAGGAGATGATAAAACCCGAACCGGTGCCGCCGCCCTTGCGCGGTTGTTTTGTCCGGGGATCGGTCTCCGTTTTTTCTACCTGTATATGGACGACGGCGGCGCCCGTGGAGGCGACGACGCCGGTGATGGTTTTTGAGTAGCTGTCCAGCAGGTCACGGTCTTGCTGGAGGGTATCGTTTACCCACTGTATCATTGGTTCCATGAAGCTGGGACATCCAGAATGATACCAGAGCGGTTGCGCTGTCAGTTTGACGGGTTTAACGCCGCGCGCCGGGCACATTGGCGTCCAGCCAGTCGCCGATGGTCTTTAGCGCGTCGGGATCGAAAGTCTCTTCGAGCTTACCGTATTCGTCGACGGTGCAGGTATGGCAGTGCTGAAAAAGGTGGTTGAGACCGGGGATCTCGTGTACGGTGACCTTTGTCTTTTCCATGGGATTCACCAGGGAGTTGATCAGCTGGAGGTCCAGACCGTTGTCCACCTGGACGTCCTTGCTCCCACCGAGGGCGAGCACCGGGCAGCTCAGACGTGCATAGTCCTTGCCGGGGTCGTACGTCAGGAAAAACTTCCACCAGGGCTGCAGGAGCATTGGGGCTTGCTGGGTCAGGGCGGTTTTGAGCGCGTCCGGGGGAACGACGTAGGAGGGGATATGACCGGTGGAGTCTTTATTGGCGTTTACGAAGGCCCGGTATGCGGAGTCGACGCCCTGTACGAACTGGGCGGCGGCAGTGTCTTTGATGATGTGCTGCAACAGTATCTTTTCGCGGGTGGCGGCGGCTTTCATGGCGGGGCCGGACGCGTGGCTCAGCTCCATGGGCTTCAGTGTCTGGTAACCCATCGTGGCGAACCCGCCTTCGACCGGGGCGGCCAAAAGGACGATAAACGCAATTGACGGATCGGCGGCCGCGACCATGGGGGCGATCATCGCGCCCTCGCTGTGCCCCAGTAGACCGACGCGCCGGGGATCGATCGCCGGGCGGCTGCGCAGCCACGCGACGCTGGTGGCGACGTCCTGCGCGAAGTCCGCGCTGGTCACACCGGGAGGACCGCTGGTGGTTAGACCCGCGCCGCGGTCGTCGACACGAAGGACGGCGTAGCCGCGACGGGTGAGGTAATCGGCGATGACCGCGAACGGGCGATGGCCAAAGATGGTTTCGTCCCGGTCCTGGATCCCGCTGCCGGTGATAAGAACGAGGGCAGGAAAGGGTCCGTGACCGGTAGGGTAGGTGAGGGTAGCGCCAAAGTGGACAGTATGAGCGACGTTGTCGTATTCCACGCTGTCGCTGTGGTAGGGATACGGTGGTTGAGGGGTCTGCGGCCGTTTTGGCGGGGCATAAGCGCTGGCGGCGGCGCCACTCAGGCGATGGATTTCCAGGGGGGCTTTGGCCGCGCCCTGGTGCCAGCTGCCTACGAAGGTGGTGTCGTTGAGCCGGAAGGCGGTATAGGTCGCCAGCGGGGACCTGATGACGCACACGAGGCTGTCCCCATTCAGCCGGACCTCGGCCAGGGGTAGACCGATAGCGCCCTGGGAGGGGACGTCGAAAGTACCGCCGTTACGGTTGAAGTGGAAGACGACGGGGAGGCTGCCGGCGATTTTGCCCATCCAGGAGCCGTCGAGCTGCGCTTGTGCGAGCAGCGGACACAGGAGCAGGGCGAACAGGATTCTTGTCATGGTTTAAGCTTTTTGGATCCGGCGGTAGCAAAGGTAGGAGTAAACGACCGGCCCTAGTCCGAGCAGGCCCGTACCTATGAAGAAAACGATCGTGCCCGCGTTTTCGGGCAGTAACGCGCAGGCCGCCGCCATGACCAGCCCCTGCACTACCCAGAGCCGGCCGCCCCATTGGTGCGTCTTGCGCCAGACCGTCTCGTTCTCCAGCGTCCAGGCCGTGCGGATACCGACGAAATAGTTCGGCTTCAGGCTGTAGAAAAGGTTGCCGAGATAGACATAGAACAGGCTCATCAACACATACAGCAGCCGTCCGCCCAGCACGAAACGTCCGTGCTGTGTGGAATAGATGATCGCCACGTTGAGGACGGTGAAAAGAAAGACGATCGCATAGGTGATCTTCCTGAGCGTCCCCATCGAATACTTTATCTTCTTTTTGGGATCGATGGAAGGAAGGTAGCGCAGCAGTAGCGCGACGCCCAGGCTTACCCCCATCAGCACCATATTGCCCACGATGGCGTCCCCGCGGGTGCCCCAGGCATTGGCTTCGCCGCGCAGGTCGAAGTGTGTCGGCACGGTGGCCGGTAATTGCGGGTAGACATAGGCCAGGTACGCCAACGGCGCCAGCCATACGAGCGCCGCGACAAGGTCTCCCCAGGTGAATTTGGCGGTCATATCAGGAATGTTTTTGGGTGAACTGAAGAATCCATTGCAACATATCGTCCAACACGGTGGTGTTGAGGGAATAAAAGATAAACTGCCCTTCCTTTTGCGCGGTCACCAGCCCCGCCTTTTTGAGGAGGTCCAGGTGGTGGGAGATGCTCGGCCACGACATATCGAAGCGCTCGGCTATCTGGCCGGCCGTGAGGTCCTTTTCCTTGAGGTGCTCCAGGATGGACCGGCGGGTGGGGTCGTTGAGGGCTTTGAAGAGCTGATTCATTTAGATAATTAGACAAATATCTAAATAATACTCGAAACCGCAAAGGGTCGGGAGCGTGTTTGCGAAGCGACGCTGGAAAGGATTTGCAAGAGAGTGTGTTATACTCTTATTCTATGTGGTACGTATCTCCACTCTTTTGGTACTGTGCGTGTGACTTGCCGCGTTTGATCTGACTCGTCACCTGGATGAGGGCCTCTTCGGCGGAAAGTCCGCTGAGGGTGGCGGTAACGGGCTCGTTTAGCAGGGCGGAGTCCGCCTCGATGGTGATGGCGTAACGGCGCTGCATGACCTCGATGACGTCGGATAGCGGTTGGTGGCTGAAGACCAGCAGGCCGTCTTTCCACGAGGCCGTGGCTGCGGCGTCTCCCATGGCGGCGTCCCCGGCGGCGACGGATGTTGCAGCGGACGAATGTTTGACCGGGCGCGGCTGCTCGAGGACAAGCCGGTCGGCCGTGTAGAACGCCTTCTGGCTAGGTATAAGCATCAGCGTGTCGGGGATATCGGCTTTTGCGGACGGGGCGGTGAGCATGACCTTTCCTTCGAGCAGGGTGACTGTCACGGGGTGGCCGGCGTAGGCGTCCACGTTGAATTTTGTGCCGAGCACGTGGGTAGTGACGTCCCGGCTGTGGACGAGGAACGGATGTTTGTCGTCGCGGGCCACTTCGAAATAGCCTTCGCCCTCCAGGAACACTTCCCGGGGGCCGTCGCCAAAGGTTTTAAGGAAGCGCACGTGGCTGTCCGAGTTGATCCACGCAAGGCTGCCGTCGCTGAGCTTCACCTGCAGCACCTGGCCGCGTTTGACGGCGATGTCGGCGTAGGCGGAGGAGGCGGGAGCGGGGGAGCGATGTACGAGCAACAGCGTCGACGCGATGGCCACCACTGCGGCCGCCGCGGCGGCGTACCGCACAAAGAGACGGCGGACGGGTACAGTCTGCGCGGTGATACGGCGGAACATCGCGTCTTCCAGGGCGGCGGCTTCCTCCGGGGAAAGGATGTCGTCGATGGGACCTCCCTTTTGCAGGGTCGCATGGTACGCCTCCACGAAGGCGCGCTCTTCCACGCTGGCGTTGCCACGCACATACTTTCGGATCAACCGGATCAGTTCCTGTCTGTTCATGCTTGCCAAGTTTAAAAGCTATACCGCAGCCCCAGCTGCATCTGCCAACGGGAAGCGGTGAGGTCGGTTTGATAGGGCACGGACGGTTGTTCCCAGATATAGATCGGATATCCGCCGCTGGTTACCCCTGTCGGGCGGAGCCCGATCGAGGCCGTGGAGTTAAAGAGATCGGAGGCGTAATATACCCGTCCCCAGTTTTTGTTGAGCAGGGCCGTCACATTAAATATATCGTAGGTAATCGTAATGGTGTGAGTGCCGGATATGACAAAGGTTTGGCTGACCCGGAGGTCGGCGTCCGTGTTCCAGGGCGTGTGGGCCGCATTGCGCTGCGTGAACTGGCCTTCGTGGCTGCGAAGGTAGGGGACGCTGCGGATGTATTTGTAAAACTCCTCGGCCTGGTCGCCCGCGGTCTTGTAAACCACGGTGCCGTTGGAGAGAGTAATGTTCCCCGTCTGGAAGAAGGCTGACGCTTCTTCGGGTTTGGGGATATAGGCGAGGCTCACCTGCTGCCCGGTCCCCTGGATGGAGTTGTTGACAAAACCGTAGGTAAAGGGTGTTCCCGAGGCCGTGCTGAAAAAGACCATGACCGCGGTCTGGTAACGCCCGTAGGTCTTGCTGTAATTCAGCGAGGCGATGATCCGGTGGCGGATGTCGAAGTTGGAGTACGCAAGCCCCGGGTTGTTGGGGTTCAGGGCCTGGTTGAGCTGCCAGTTCGACTCCATGGAGTTGCGGATGCCATTCGAAATGTCTTTGGACACTCCGTATGTATAGGCGGCCATCACGTCCAAGCCGAACGGAAAACGCTTGCTGGTTTGGGCCGTCACGCTGTACCGGTAGCCCTTATGGGTGTTCGAGAGCAGGTACATGGCGGTAAACGAGGGGTCGTTCGACTTGCCGGTAAAGATCGGCTGGACGTGGTTTACGTCGTATTGATAGTAGGAAACGCTGTCCTGCTGGTTGATCTGTTTAAAGCTGACGTCTTCCAGCGTCTTTGTAAAGATCCCCTCCAGCGTGAACTTCCAGCCGCTCCCGGCGTTCAGGTCCAGCGCGGTGCTGGTCCGCCATACCTGCGGCATCTTGAAGTGGTTGTCGATCAGGTCCACTTGGGTGGTCCCGTTCGGGTTGAGGGCCGAGATCCCGTTCTCGTTGACCGCGGAGGCCGCTATGCCGGTAGGGGAGGGCTTTTGCGGGTTTGTCCCCGGGTTGGGCACGGTGGGCGGAACCGCCGGGATGGCCTCGGGATTGCCGACATAGTTGTAGCGCTTGTCAAAGGAACCGTAGGTATTCCCATTGTTGTAAAAGGCGTACCCCATCCAGGCGAAGGGGATACGGCCGATAAACAAACCGGTGCCTCCCCGGAGCACCAGCTTTTTGTCGCCGGTGACGTCGAAGTTATACCCGATACGGGGCGAAACCTGCAGCTGGTCGAGGTAATTGTTGGTGATTGCCGATGGACGGGTGTATGTGTAGGTCGTTCCGTAAAAAGGGTCGGGCGTCGCGCGGACCGTCTTGAGGGAGAGCGGTTGTTTTTGGGGGACGTCGGCCATGTCCAGCCGCAGACCCGGGGTCAGCTTAAAACGCTGGCTGACGGCGATCTCGTCCCCGGCGTATACGCTGTACAGGTTCACCTTGAACTTGGCGCTCGGGTGGGCGAGGATGTAATCCCGGTCCTGGTCGGTGTAATTGAAGTTCCCCCGGATACGGCTGGGCTGCTGCGCCAGGAAGGCCTGAACGGAGGGGTAGTCGATACGGCCGTTGGGAGAGTTGACGAAGCCGTAGGTGATATTATACAGCTCATTGTGCGTGCCCAGTGTTATGGTATGCCGCCCTTTGATCACCGTGACGTTGTCGGTGAACTCGAGGGTGTTTTGTTTCATGTTGAAGATGGAGGCTTCCCGGTCCGTGCCGATCAGGATGGTCGTGCCCAGGTATTCGCCGCCGATTTGCATCTGGGGGTAATACGCGTAGGAGAGTGGGTTCCGGTAATCGTGCACCGCCGTGTATCCAACGACCAGGCTGTTGGCCAGCTTGTTGCTGAAACGGGATTTCAGCTCCAGCACGGTCGCATTCTGGTTGTTGACCTGCTGGTAGTCCTGGGAAGAGAACCGGAAGTTCTGGTCGTCCCGGGTCAGGTTGGTGGACTGGGAAAACACCATGTTGTTGCGGATGGCCAGCTGGTGCTTGGGGCTGATGTTCCAGTCGAGGCGGTTGAAGAATTTTTTGGACCGCGAATAAACGTTATAGGCGCCCGCCGTGCCAGGGTCGTAGTTGAAATTGGTCTCGAGGTAGTTGGTCAGTGCCGCGGCGTCTGCTTCGGTGATGACCTGCTGGGCGATGGGGGAAGCCGCGGTTTCGGTCAGCGGGTCGACCCGGTCGGTGATTTCTTCGTTGGTGAAGAAGAACAGCTTGTCCCTGATGATGGGCAACCCCAGGCGGAAACCCGCCTGTTCGTCGTGAAAGGCCGACCCGATCTTGCCCGTACCGCCGGCAATGTCTTTTCCCATCAGGGCCGGGTTTTTGTCGAACACATACACCGAGCCTTCCACCTTGTTGCTCCCGCTCCGGGTGACGGCATTGATGCTGCCGCCCGTAAAGTTACCCACCTTTACATCGTAAGGCGCGATATAGACTTGAATGTCCTGGATGGCGTCGATCGAAATGGGGTTCGTCCGGGTGGAGCTCCCGATCTGGCCGGAAGTCCCGGTCTGGCCGCCCAGGGAAGGCGAGAAACCGATGGCGTCGTTGTTGATCGCGCCGTCGATGGTGACGTTGTTGTACCGGAAGTTGGTCCCCACGAACGAGTTGCCGTTGTATTGAGGGGTCAGCTTTGTATAATCCTGGAAGCTCCGCGAGCCCGCCGGCATGTTGCGGATCTGGGCGCCGGTGACGTTGGTCCCCGCGCCGGTAAGGTTTGCCCGGGCCGAACCGGCGCCCTTTATGACGACCTCGGACAGCGCCTTTGCGTTTGAAACCATGATGAAGTCGAGCGTGCCGGGGTCACCCAGGGCGACGACGATGTTGTTTTTGGTTTGGGTTACCATGTCCGCGGAGGTCACGGTTATGGTATAGGGTCCTCCCACCCGGAGGTTGACCAGGGTGTACCGGCCGTAGTCGTCGGTGGTGATGACGTATTTCGTCCCCGTGGGCACGTGCACCGCGGTGACGACGGCGCCCGGTATGAACGCGTGCAACTGGTCCAGCACGCGGCCATTCAGGGTCCCGCTAACCTCCTGGGCGGACGCGCGAAGCGCGGTGAAAAGCACTAAAAGAAGAAGCGCGAGCCGGTTCTTAGTAGTCATAAGAGAAGTTTCTGCTGCCTGTGTAATTATATTGTATGTCTTGGAAGGATTCGGTACAGCTCGACGGATACCCCTTGGCGTTGTACGTATAGACGCGGGTGGAGGCATAGTTGACCAGCGTATCCAGGGTGGGTACCGAGCCGCCGGTGCTGGTCACCGGTACGGTCCCATCGATGCGGGTATAGAGCACATTGTTCTTGTTCACCGTGGCGGCGATGTCGCCGGGGAGCTGGTGGACGTCCAGCAGGGGTGGGAACCCCTGGAAGGGGTTGGGTTTGTCGTCGAAGGTGTATGTGCTGACCTGGCGGAGCGTCGGCCGTCCGGACAGGTCCAGCGAGCTTTGGTCGATCTCGGTGACATTGGCCCCGGCGGCGTCATAGGTAAAAACATACAGGCTCTGGATGGGGAAGTTGGGTGGATTGGTCACGGAATCCAGGACCGATAGCAGCTTACCGGCGCCGTCATAGGTATAGACGCGCTTGCCCACGGTCAACGGCGTGGTGTAGTCGATATGGGTGATCCTGCCGCTGGCGTCGAAGGTATAGGTTTGCACGCCCAGGTTGTTGTCCGACGATGTAGCCAGCCGCGTCCCGTTGTACGAGAGGTTATAGGATATCTGCGTCTGGCCGGCCTTTTCAAAGACGTCTGTGACCCGGTCCGCGGAATCGTAGGACAGGATAAAGGTCGTCACCGGCCGCGGGTCGTAGTCGCCGACGCCAAGGTTGTACCGGGCCAGCTTACCGGTCCCGGAGGCGTCCAGCGGCCCGGGGTTGGGTGCGTTCTTGGTACAGGCGGTCAGCACCAGGAGCGCCAACGTTATATAATGTCGCTTCATGCGCGTGTTGGGTTATTGATTGAAGTAAATGTCGTTGACCCCGGCCTTCACATAGTTGATACAGGAGCGGAAGGACAGCCAGTTCGTATTAATCACCAACGGATACGCCTCGTTGCTCACCGCGATGGGGATGGTGCAGATCGACGGGTGGTAATTGGTACCGTCGGTACGCAGCAGCCAGCTGTCGACCTCTGTCCCCAAAGGGGTGTTGTTGCCCAGGTCGTCGAAGTGGTCGAAGGCGGCGAACTGGCTGTAGACAGCCAGCCAGTCGTTCTGGGCCAGGGGTTGGTCCCCCGTGGCGGAAGAACGACCGGCGGTGTATACGAGCACCCGGTAGTAGCGGGGTACCCGCGGCGTACCCGCGGGCCGGAGGGTATCGTTGGGGCCGGCGTTGTTGTTCCGCATATTGGCCGAGACGTCCATTTCATAAAAGGGGGCATCGACCGTGGACTCGAAGCGGTTCAGCCCTTTGGCGACCAGGAACTCGGGTCCCAGGCTGTCCATGGAATTGGTAAAGCCGCTTTCATAAGATGAGTACACATCCGGGTTCGTGCCGTAGATGGGCGCCAGGTAAACGTCGATCGTCTGAGTATTGGCATTGAGGGTTTGGTCCGCGTATGTGGGCGTCAGGTTCATAAAACGGATATACGCCGAGGAATCCTTGAAATGGGGCAACTTGTCGGGGTGATCCTTGACCGACACCAGGCCAAATGAGTTCGAATAATAATTCAGGCTCTCCTCGATGTCGTAGATGGGCAGGCCCGCCGAGGCGTTGATGCCCCCCGACAGGAACAGCTTACAGGGGCCTTCGTTGATCAGGAAAAACGTCTGGAGCGCGCCGCCTTCCAGCTGTATAGGCTGGTCGAGGAACTTATCCCCCCGGACGTTGATCTCGTTCCCGTACAGGCTTGCCGGCTGAACGCTGTACAACGTCAGCTGGTGGGTAGTGGCGGACAGCGCGGCCCAGTTAAAATAGTTCATGCCGTTGATGACCGGCGCCAGGCCGATCCTATCCGTCGGGTTGGGGAAGTCTTTGTACCCGGCGGCCATGAGGTTGTTATACCCGTAAGTCCCGGAAAAACTAACCGGCGAGTTGTCGGTCCAGCCCCCTGAAGGGATGTTGACCAGGGTCGTGGTCGGTATCGAATTGTCCGGCTGGTATACCGAGCCGTCCGGGCTGTTGACCGAGGAATCCCCGTTGGCGTTGATTTTTCCATCCATATAGAACTGGAG